>CALCEK010000020.1 GCA_937900125.1 uncultured Treponema sp.
GATTTCAGAATTCGACAAATACGGCGAGGTCGCAATCATCGACTTGGATCAGGCACTCCGCAACACTGACGAAAAAGGCAATACAAAAAATACGCCTTTGCTCAAATCTTTGCTCAGAAAAGGTAATGTACGCGTGGGCGGCGGAATCCGCGATGTCAAAAAAGCCCGTGAGCTTATTTCTTTGGGAGCTGAAAAAGTAATCATCGGTTCTGCCGCATGGAATCCAAACCCAAAGGCTGGCGAATCTGTTCTTAACGAAGCGTTTTTGCAGGAACTCTGCGAAAAAATCGGAAAACAGCGGGTCATCATTTCAGTTGATGCGATTAAAGGCAAAATCGCCGTCAAAGGCTGGACTGAGACGGTCGATATTCCTTTGATTGAGGGAGCAAAAGAGGCCGAAAAATACTGTTCTGAACTTTTGTTCACCTGTGTTGAAAAAGAAGGCTGCATGCAGGGAACAGACATGGATTCCTGCCGTGCGCTTCGTAAAGCTGTCAAATGCCGTGTCGTTGTTGCCGGCGGCGTGAATTCACTCGAACAGATTACGGAACTTGAAAAACTCGGTTGTGATGTTCAGCTCGGAATGGCTCTCTACACGGGCAAAGTGAATCTCAAAGACGCGTTCATCGGCTGTTTGAATTTTGAAAAAGTGAACGGCATGATTCCCGTGATTGCGCAGTCACCAAGTGGCGAAGTGCTGATGATGGGCTATTCCAACAAGGAAGCGTTTGAAAAATCATTTGAAACGGGAAAACTCACTTTCTTTAGCCGCACCCGAAACACGCTTTGGACGAAAACGGCGCGGGTTGGTTCTTTTGCTTGACCTTGAATGTTATGATTGGCGAGTTGAAAAAAAAGCTCTTGTTAGGGCAACAGAAGAAACGATTGCGTCAAGGATTCCGCCGCGTAAGGCAATTCGAGATGGTGCACCGCTAGAAAGTCCGCATATACTTTTGCTTGCAAACGACAAAGACCGCATTTTTATTGAAAAAATTGGAAACTTAGTGCACCAAACGCTCCCTGTCTACGATGGAGATTTTATGCTCGGTGGCGGACATATTACGGGCTGGGCTGTAAAAGGAAACGATATAGAAATCGAGCTTGAAAATAGTCTTAAAACGTTATACAAAAATGGTAGCGAAATAGGCGGGTCAACTTTGCTCTTTGCGGTGGGCGATGGGAATCATTCACTTGCAACAGCAAAAGCCGTTTGGGAAGAGCAAAAATCACTAGGCATAACAGATAGCCCCGCACGGTATGCACTCGTTGAGATTGTAAATATTTTCGATGAAGGTCTTACTTTTGAGCCGATTCACAGGGTTGTTTTTGGAGCAAATTCAGATAATTTAAAGGATTTTCTTTCTGACCGCCTAAATGGAAAACTAGAAGCTGTTTCTGACTTTTCTGAGCTTGAAAAAAAAGTCCATTCTTCAGTTGCAGATTTTGGAATCGCTTTAAAAAACATTTCTGGCAATCTTAATTTTTTTGTCCTCCACACAAACATAAAAGATTTAGCCGTTGTACATTTGCAAAAAGCATTAGATTCATTTGTAAAAGACAAAAATGAAAATTCAGAAAACAAGATTTCAATGGACTACATTCACGGTTCTGACGAAGTTAAACGCCTTTCTTCTTTAGAAAACACTATAGGAATCCTTCTTCCGCCAATTGCAAAAGATTCATTTTTTACAACTATACAAAAAACTGGTTCACTTCCACGAAAAAGTTTTAGCATGGGCGAAGCCGATGAAAAAAGATTTTACCTTGAATGTAGAAAACTGTTTTCAAACTAATTTAAGTATCTTTTAAGAATCAGTTTTTTGAAAACGCGGAATTTTAGGAATCACCTGAAACTATTCTTAAAATAGCCGTACCAAAATGCTCTGCTTTGGTTTCTCCAATTCCATAGCAACTTAAAAGTTCTTGTGTGCTACGAGGTTTTTTGTTTGCAATACTAAGAAGCGTTTTATCGCCAAATATAACGTATGGAGGAACATTCAAGTCATCGGCAGTTTTACGCCTCCAACATCGAAGTTCTTCCGCAATGCGATTTGCCTCAGAATCAGAAGAATCGATTTTGTAAACTTCCCCAGATTTTGGCTTTGAGAGCTTGCGATGTTCTTGTTTTTCCGAAAAATTGATTGGCAACATAATATTTTCACCATTTCGCAAAGCCAAATGTCCCAACTCCGTAACATGAAGCACATTAAATTTCTCACTTTTTTCCAAATATCCAGCGTCAAGAAGACAGGAATTCAACTCAAGCCAGTCGTTACGAGTTAAATCGCGCCCGATTCCCCACGTACTCAAGCGGTCATCACCGTGTTCGCGAATGCGAGAAGCCTTTGACCCCATAAGTACATCAATTACATAAGATGCCCCATAATTTTCCCTTGTCCGCAAAATGCACGAAAGATATTTTTGCGTCTGTATCGTTACGTCAGATAACGGAACATCGTCTTTTTTGCTAGAACAAATATCACAACAACATTCGCGTTCCACATAATTTCCTGTAGGAATACTTCCACTCTCCCCAAAATACGAAAGCAAAAACAGCCTTCGACACGTTTTAGTTTCCGCATACAAAATCATTTTTTGTAAAAGAGCTTCTTCTTTTTCGGAATCATCTTTTTGTTCAAAAAAGTAACGAATTTTGTGAACATCTTGCGGTGAATAAAGCAACAAAGCCACCGCTGGAAGCCCGTCACGCCCTGCTCGCCCAATTTCTTGGTAATACTGTTCAATGGATTTTGGTAAATCGTAGTGTATGACAAAGCGAACGTCTGGTTTATTAATTCCCATTCCAAACGCAAGCGTTGCGACCATAACAGTTGCCTTGTCAGAAATAAAGTCATTTTGGTGGGCTTCTCGCTCAAAATCAGAAAGTCCTGCGTGATAATTTAGAGCAAATATTCCATGCGAAACAAGATACTCGGTCAGGGTATCAACCTGTCGGCGCGAAAAACAATAAACTATTCCAGATTGCCCCTTGTTTTCACGCAAAAATTGAAGAACTTGCTCATTTGGATTTTGCTTTTTCATCACATGAAGATACAAATTTGGACGATTAAAACTTGAAACAAGTATTTGTGGAGTTTCCATTTTTAAATTGTGTACAATATCATTTTGCACGTGGCTTGTTGCAGTTGCCGTAAGCGCAAGAAAAACAGCTTTTGGAAATTCCCTGCGGAGATTTGCAATTTCAAGGTAATCGGGACGGAAATCATGCCCCCACTCGCTTATACAATGCGCCTCATCTATTGTTATACAAGCGATTTTTATATTTGGTGAATGGAGCAAAGACTTTATCCGAGAAGTTTGCAAGGCTTCAGGCGAAACATACAAAAGTTTTATTTTTCCACTTTGAACTAAATTGTAATTTTTAATATACAATTCATTTTCAAGTGAAGAATTCAAAAAGACCGCTGGAATGCCGACTGCTTCAAGTTGTCGAACTTGGTCTTGCATCAAGGCAATCAGCGGAGAAATGACGAGTGTTAGCCCGTTCAAAATAAGTGACGGAATTTGGTAACACAACGATTTTCCACCGCCTGTTGGCAAAACAGCAAGCGTATCCCGCCCATCAAGCACATTTTGTATAATTTTTCGCTGAAGCGGACGAAATCGCTCATAGCCAAATGTTTTTTTAAGAATATTTAAAACTTCATCGTCATTTTGAGCTTGTTCATCGGATTCATCAAAATTTGCAAACAAAAGTGCGCTACGGTCAGAAATATTTTTTACAGCTGCCATAAGCCAATTATAATGAAACGAGTCCATTTAATAAACCTCATCTTTTCTAAGAAAAATTGAAATTTTCTATTGCAATTTTTTTTATCTTTTGCTAGACTATTTTCACTTGCCGGCTTGGTGAAATGGTAG
>CALCEK010000021.1 GCA_937900125.1 uncultured Treponema sp.
CAGCATGAAGACCTTGAAGCTCGCTTAAAAAAATTGGAAGATGCAAAAAAATCCATAGCACGCATTTTTGGTTTAGGAAAATCTAGCAAGGCAAAGCCAGGACCTCTTTTGGAAGTTGCTCGCTCTTTGTACGACAAACTTTCTGCGGAACTTTCGGCAAGCAATATTTTCTTTGAAGATGAATAACGTACTTTTAACACTTTCCTACGATGGAACAGATTTTTGCGGTTGGCAGCGGCAAGACAAAGCAGACAACGGAAAACCCGTTCGTACCGTGCAGGGAACAGTTGAAGACGCTCTTGAAAAAATGCTAAAGCAAAAAATTGCTCTTTGCGGTTCTGGGCGCACAGATAGCGGCGTTCATGCTAGAGCGCAAGCGGCAAATTTCTTTTCGCCATTTTCTTCTATAAAAGAGGAAAATTTTGTGCGGGCGTTGAATGGTTTTCTTCCGCGCGATGTTCGGGTTATGGGTGCAAAATTTGTGGCGGATTCTTTTAGTGCGCGTTTTTCTGCTACTAGCCGAGTGTATAGGTATTTTATAAAGACGGGAGGCGTTCCTTTTGCCCGAGACTCTCGTTATGTTTGGCACATAAACCGAAAGCCGAATCTTGGTGTTTTAAACGATTTATCGAGCATTTTGCACGGAGAGTTGGATTTTAAGACTTTTACGAGTTCTGGTGACCAAAGTGTTTCTACAAATCGCTACATTGAAAAAGCTCATTTTTGGTATGAAGATGAGATTCTTGTTTTTGAAATTGAGGCGAATGCGTTTTTGTGGAAAATGGTGCGTTCTCTTACGGGAACACTTTTATCTCTTGAAGGGGCAAACAAAACAAAACTCGATTTTGAAAATATTCTTAAAAGTAAAAATCGTTCTAACGCGGGAACAACAGCTCCTCCTACAGGACTTTTTTTGTGGGAAGTTAAATTTGATGGCACACGGCGACACGTATAATTTTTGGTGGTGCTACAAAAGATTTTGGGGGTCAACATCAACTTCAATGTATACATTTTGCGGTGGCGTGTAACCTAAAATTAGATTGGACGCAATTTTTTGTAGAACTTCGATTCTTTTTCCGCGCAACAAAATTTGCATCCGCCATGCAGCTCCCACTTTTTCGAGCGGACATTCAGCGGGACCTAAAATGTCAATTTCAGATTGTTTAAAGGATCCAAGAATCCTTTTTGCGCCAAAAGCGGCAGTTTGTGCGGCATTTTCAACTGATGAGCGAAAAACTAGCCGCAAAAGCCTAGAAAACGGCGGAAAGTTTAAAATTTCCCGTTGAGTTAATTCTTCCTTGTAAAAAGTTTCAAGGTTTCCGTTTACAGCCATTTCTATCGGCGGACTGTAAGGATTGTAGGTTTGCACAAGCACTTTTCCGTCTGGAAAAAAGCGTCCCGCTCTGCCTGCTACCTGCGTTATCAACGCAAAAGTTCGCTCTTCCGCCCTAAAATCTGGGAGGTGCAATGCGGTGTCTGCAAGGACAATTCCAACAAGTTGTAAAGCGGGAAAATTTAATCCTTTTGCGACCATTTGCGTTCCTAGCAAAATGTCATATTCGCCATTTTTAAATGATTCAAGTTTTTGTTGCAATTCATTTTTTGACTTTGTGCTATCCGTGTCGATTCTGACAACTTTTGCGTGTGGAAATCGGGCTTTTACCTCTGATTCAATGTATTCCGTTCCAAATCCAAAATATCCCACATCCAAAGAACCGCAAGACGGACATTGTTGCGGGGGCTGAATCGAATATCCGCAATAATGACAGCGCAATCGATTTTCTGCGCGATGATAGGTGAGTGAAACAGAACAATTTTTGCACTTTTGCTCAAAGCCACAGGTATTGCACCTAAAAAAATGCGTAAAACCGCGTCTGTTTAAAAACAAAATGACTTGTCGCTTACGTTTTAAGGTTTTTTCAATCTCTTGAATGAGTGGGGGAGAAAGACAGTGTTCGCCCATTGCCTGGCAAGTTAAATTTACACATTTTAATTCTGGAGGCGCACCGCCTGCAATTCGGGCAGAAAGTGTGTGCTTTGTGATTTTTTTTTCTTCCATTAAATGCCACGCTTCTAGCGAAGGAGTCGCAGACCCCATGACAAGCGGAATGTGCAGTGTGGAAGCCCTAAACATTGCAACTTGGCGGGCGTGATAGCGCGGTGCAGAACCTGCTTTGTAAGAAGAATCGTGTTCTTCATCGATGATTAAAAGACCGAGGTCGGGAATTGGGGCAAAAACGGCACTTCGCGCACCAACTACGATTCTTGCTTCTTTGTGCAAAATGCGTTTCCATTCTCCAAGCCGTTGACTCGGTGTTAAAGCGGAGTGAAGCACGGCTGCCATGTTACCAAAACGCCTTACAACTGCTTCTGTAACTTGCGGTGTTAGCGAAATTTCTGGAACAAGGTAGATTACGCCTTTTTTTTGTTCAAGGACTTTTTCTGCGCTAGACAAAAAAACTTCGGTTTTTCCGCTTCCCGTCATTCCGTATAAATAATGAAATGGATTTTCGCGCAAAGAAAATATGCCGTCTACCGCCCGCGCTTGCTCTTCGCTCAAATTTTTTTTTTCAAAACTTTTTTCATCGCCCAAAAATGACAAAAAGGAATATTCTGTTTCCCTTTTCCCTGAAGGAATCATCGCAAAAATACATTCGCCAATTGGGGAAAGATAATAACGGCTCATCCAAAGCGCAAGCGAATACAATTCTTTTGTTAAAAGCGGTTCTTTGTCTATGTAGCGAGTTGCTTTTCGGATTTTTTCTGGGGCGACTGGGCAATTTTTCGGCAAAGTTTCGTGCACTCCCACTACAAAACCGTTTAATTTTCTGTTTCCAAAGCGAACTTCTAGCCTAAAACCAAAAGGGTCTTGATTTTCAAAAGGCATTTCTTGTGGCTCTTCATAAGTGAATGTTTGAAAAAGCGGAACATTTACGGCAACATCTAAGTAGCGAGCCATTAGACACTCCCGTGCAATTTAAGAAAAGATTCAGCATAATCGGGACAAAGCTCTTGTAAGCGCGAACGGAACAATTTTAAGTCTGCCCAAGCAAAGCGTTTTAGGCTTTCGTCGCGCAAAAGTGCGGAAGGATGGTAGGTTGCAAGCGTTGGAATCCCCGATACATCAAAAAATTTGCCCCGCAAAGCCGTTATTCCTTGTTCAGTTTTGAATAAATTTTGCGCAGAGCATCTGCCGAGTGCTAAAATCATTTTGGGCTTTAAAATGTGAATTTGCGCTTGCAAAAAAGAGGCGCAAGATTCGGCTTCTTCAGAAAAGGGAGTGCGATTTTTTGGCGGACGGCATTTTACAACATTTGCGATAAAACAGTTGCAATTTCTGTCAAGATTTATTGCGTAAAGCATTTTGTCTAAGAGTTGCCCAGCTTTTCCAACAAAGGGGCGACCTGTTTTATCTTCATCTTCGCCAGGAGCTTCTCCAATTACAAGCACGGGAGAAAAAATCGCGCCTTCACCAGGAACAACGTTTGTTCGGGTTTTAGAAAGCGGACAATTTGTACAAAGTGCAATTTTTTTGTTTATGGCTTCAAGCCGAGTTTGCGCATTTTCGGTAGAGTTTTTGTCAGAGTTTTCAATTTGAACTATTGGGTCATCGGTAAATTCTACGTCATTTGTATAGGAAGAATCAGCGCAACCGAGAATCCACGCGGAAGATAAGGCGCACAATTTGTAAATGTCTTGTTTTTGTTGCGAAGTCATAAAGCATTCCCATTATAGAAAAAAATTCGCTTGAAATGCAAGCTAGATTTTTGTTATAGTGAAATTATGTTTTTTAAAGGCAAACACAAATTTGCTTTTTTGTGTTTTTTTGCATGTGCGCTTCCTCTTTCTGCGGCAAAATGGAGCAGTCAAAAACTGATTCCCGCAAATAATTGGGTGTACAAGGCTTTAGTAACTCTTTCTAAAGAATGTAAAAATACAACAATTACAAATCAAGCTCCGCTTACAATCGCCGAGGCGAGAGAAAATTTGTACGCGCTCCCTTATGACGAACTTTCGGATTCTGGGAAAGAATTATACGAAAAACTCGAATCTTATTTTGAAACCGAATATTTTTCTACTCCGTGGGAAGTTTTTTCTGCGGGAACAACACTTTTTTCGTCCTTTGAAACTCAAGGTGCTACAAATGCGCAAACTGTAAATGAAACTTGGGATTACATTCACACATATAATAATCAAAAGCCGATTTTTCAAATGCCAGTTTATCTTTCGATTTTTGATTTTGCCTTAATTGAAACAGAATTGCTTTTGCAAGAAAATTATTGGTCAATAAATGAAAGCTCTAATTGGACAAATATTCCAGTTTCTTTTGGTTCGGGCTACACTGATGCGGATTTTTACTGGCCAAAAACAGCGTATTTTAGCGTGGGCGTTCCGTTTAAGGGCGTAGATTTTTTTAATTTACATATAGGAAAAACGGGATTAAACATTGGCTCTACACGTCTTGACAGCACAATTCTTGATGACGATTTAGAAACGGACGTTTACGCAGGATTTTCGCTTTATTCTCCGCGAATTCGTTATGAAGCAGAAATTTTACAACTTGAAGTAAACAAATATCTTTATTTGCATTACATAAATACCCGTCCTACAACTTGGTTTTCTCTTGGAGTTACAGAAGGAACTTTAGTTAATGCGCCATTTGAGTTACGATACCTAAACCCGCTTATGGTAATGCATTCCTTTGCCGCTTGGTATTCTTATAAAGACTACAATAATGGGCAAGATGATGGTGAGTCTGAAACTTTTATGGGCGGTGGTGAAAGCCGAATTTCGCAACATCTTGGAATTACAATGGAAGTAACTCCGCTAAAAAATTGGCGAATATATCTTGTGTATGCGCAAAATGAGCTTCAGTTGCCTTCTGAATTACAAAATGACTATGGAAAAAGCCTTTCGTGGAGTTTTGGAGTTCAACTTGGAACTGATTTTTCGATTCCTGCCTTTGATAACGGATATTGGCATTTTGGACTAGAAGGGCTTTATTCTTCTCCGTGGAATTATATGCGTTTTTCTAGAAACACAAGTTTTGTCCGAACTCGCTATGACAATATGAGAAACGGAAGCACCCCCATTTATAGCTGGATAGGAAATCAGTACGGACCAGATTCAATTTGCGCTGAACTTTATTTTGGTTACGAAAAAGTGCAAAAGTGGAGTGCAGAACTTTCTTATCTTTTTCTTGCAAAAGGTGAAAATGACACAAGTTTGTTTTTAGAGTATGACGAAGAAGGCTATTACTATTACCCAGGAAGTTATTGGGGACATGAAGGGAAAAAATATAGCTCGGCACAAGAGGCAATAGATGCCGCTTGGCTTATTAGTCCAACTGGGACACCTGAGTTTACAAATAGAGTTTTACTAAAAGGCTCTTACACTTTTACAGACAGAATTCAAACAGATGCCTCTTTAGGTTACGTTGTTATTTTAAACTCTGACCACAGTTATGGCACTGTTGAACACGGACTTTTGTTTTCAATTTCAGGAACATTTAAGATTTTTTAATACGACTTTGGAGGTTTTATGAAAAAAATTGCAAAATTCCTGTTACCCACATTAACGTCTGATTCAATAAATGATTATTATATTGGATACATCCTTAAAAAAGATATCCTTTTCACTTCAGAAGCTTATAATCAGTATAAAGTCTTCCTGCATGATATCCTGCCGGATTCATCCCGGCCGCTCAGGCTGTATTTATATCTATACGCCAAATTTGATCACAACATAATTCCGCAGGAAACAAAAGCAAAAGTTTCTGATTTTATCAAAACAAACGACCTGGAAATCTTAAGCGATATTTATATTCTGCCCATCAACAATCACTTGATCACCAAGGGGGAAAACCAGCGTATCAACAAAATATACATGCAGGTAGAGTATAAAAATCAGTAAAACCCGCCGACGCCAGTTTTCCGGATTCGGATCATTATCGTTTGCAGACTGTTTTTCCTCCCAAAACCCACATGGCAGATCATTTGTTTGTCGTCCGATTAAATATCCGTCAAACCGTAATACTATTCCCTCACTTTAAATTTTAAAAGAATCAGTCTTCTCTCAATACCCCTTGATCAGTTTCTCCTCTTTCAGATCAAAAATATTTCCATAGGCGTAATTGGCGATTCCCTTAATGGCATACACACAGTTCTGGGAATTGGTGTACAGATATTTATTCGGGATTTCCACAATGTTGTTCAGCGCCCGCAGGCCTTTATAAGCCGGATCGGACAAA
>CALCEK010000022.1 GCA_937900125.1 uncultured Treponema sp.
CAACTTCAGAAACAACTTCAGAAACAACTTCAGAAACAACTTCAGAAACAACTTCAGAAACAACTTCTTATGATAGTCCCGCAGGTGGAACTTACAATGTAACTGAGTATTCCGAAAAAACGGAAAGCACAGAAGTGACATATACAAAGAGCGGAACAAGCATAACTTGTGTTTCAACTGAAGGTGATGTTGAAACGACAACTGTTTATACAAAATCAGGAGATTCTTACACGGCTACAGTTAATGAAGAGGATGCTACATCAACACTGGATAGTGATGTTGAAACTATGCTTAGTTCATCAGTTGTTTTTGAAACTGATAATACTTGTATGCTGGGAGAAAGGAGCGGAACTTATACTGTTTCTGATAGCACCTGCACCGTTGTTATAGTTGAGGATAATGAATCTTGGGAATTTACAACAACAGATGGTTGGGTAACAATTTCTTGTTCTTGGGAATCAACTAATAATAATAATGATGATGATACTACTACTACATGTATTATGACATTTACACGGCAATAATTTTAATGTTTCCCGCGCAAGTACAGTCTAGCCGCGCGGGAGCTAATGTTTTTTCGTACATTCGCGAAAAATCGGCACGATGCTAAAGCGTGTCATTCTGAAAGTCCTCCTATCTTTTTTACAGCCAAACAAGCCAAAAATCGCTAGAATTATACAATAGACCTGTTCTGAAACTGAAGTTTCCGAACAGGTTTAATAAACAGAATACTTTTACATCAATTTTAAGTCTTTTTTAAATTTTAAGTCTTTTTTATCGGAAAAATTATGTTGAGGAATGTAAGCCATACTATACTTAAACAAGCACAAGGATCTGCAGGGGGCGATTATGACCGACGATGAATTAAAAAATCGAAAAAGACAAAAAAATAACTGAGCTGAACAATGCGAGCGCAGACGCGCTTCTTTTTTCCTTGCTTAAAGACACTAAAGACTCTGAACATGGGATTTTAGATTCAACAAAAACCGCTACGATGGCTTTTGGCCGTGTCGGTGAAAACGTCGTTTTTTTCAAGCTCGCCGCAGATTTTAAGAAATGGCTTCCCAAAATGCAGACCGTGATTGCGGCATTTTCCGCCCCTTCAAAAACAGGGCAGGAGCTGCTCTCGGTGATTCAAGGCGAAAAAACTGCCGCTTGCGACTACCGGCGGTCGTTGGCAATGCGTTTAACGGATGCGTTTTTCTAAAATCAGCAGGCACTACCTATAGCTTCCGTATTTCTCTTTAAATTTCTTTTTGTTTGCGTACATATCCTTGTCGGCGGCTTTGATTGTTTCCCTTGGAGTCTTGCAATTTGTAGAATCAGCCATTCCAAGCGAGCCTGAAAACCTAAATTTCGGATCATCTTCTTCTGCCCGAATTTTCTCAAAGTTTTCTGTGACTTCGCCGAGAAGTTTATGGCGATTGATATAATCACGGCCTTTTAGAATTACGGCAAATTCATCACCACCGATTCTAAAAACAGGAGAATGAGCGAAAGTGTCGCACAAGATAGTGCAAGAACCGATAATATACGCATCGCCCGCTTCATGGCCATAAGTGTCATTAATCATCTTCAAATCATTTACATCCATTAGGACAATGCCATATTCTTCAGAATCCAAAAGTTCCGAAATCTTTGCGGTAAAAGCAGCCTTGTTCCCAACATTCGTCATTGAATCCCGCAAGGCAAGATTTCCAAGCTCGTTTATCTTTTCATTTTTGTCAAGGATTTCATTCTCTGCTTTTTTATACTTAGTTCGATAATATATGCTGTCCTCTTCTGCCGTCAAAAGAGATTCATAAAGAATGCCGATTTCATTGTCTGATTCCAGTCCGAGTCCTTTCAGCATTTCAAGGTTTTCATTCAAATTTTCCTCGGTATCATACTTAAAACTAGAAACAGCCACTGATATGGATAAAAGCGGCTTTGTTACAACACTCCTAAGGAAAGAAATAGCAATAACGAGGATAGCGATACATACGGCGGTGAGAATCAAGCCAAGAATTATGATAAAGCGGATATTTTGCCTGTGAAGATTTTCCATTGAAAAATCAACACACGCACTGGCAATATAATTGCCATTTTCATCAAAAAAAGGTTTTGCGAAAGAAAGAAGATAGCCGTCCTCACCAGAGAAAGCCGTCTCAAACACAGGATCCTTGCTTGTAATAAGCTCATCGATTTTTGAGGCAAACGGCTCAAGTATGATATATTTTCCACCAACCCAATCAATGCTTGCCTGATTCGGCGTGTCCGTGTACTCATCCTCAAGGTCAATAATTATTGTTCCCGAAGGCACTCCATCCTCGTCTTTGTAAAGCCGATAGACATACATATAAAACACATCCGGGTAATTGTGCTTTAGCTGATAATAATGCTTCATTATCCTCATATATTCGGGTGAGCTGTAATTTTCCTTGATGTAATAATCCATTTTTTTGAAATCAAGGTCTGCTATCATCAGATTTGTAATGCCGTCAGCCATTCTCCAGTATTCGCTGACCATTTGTTGCTCCACACGGAAATATGTAATGATTACAGTAAAAGCCAGCAACACCAAGAAACCGAAAGAAATCAGTATAGGAAGGTTTTTTGAGATTGACTTATAATGCTGGGTTTTTGCCACAACGCCTCACATAATTTTGGAGTATTATCTATTTAATTCCACTTTAAGACCATAATTGTCTTTCGTCAAGAAATTTATTTCAGTTTTATATCAGCCGTTCTCCACGTACATTTTTAGCACTTGCGCTCCGCCATCCGCGCACTTTGTTTGCGGAACAATGTGCTTGTTTTTGTAAGAAGGGTGCACTTTTAGCAAAAAAAACGCAGCTTTGCAAACAAAGGCTCTTGCTAAAAATATTAGGCATCTCTAAAAATTCAATTTTTAGAACTTTCCTATTTAATTTTTTTAGGAAAACATCACAAAAATTCCCCCTTTACATAAAATAAAGAATGACGTATTATAGGGGTATGGCCATTGTAACAAATCAGCAGATTGCTAAATACTACGAAGATTATCGGGACACAGAAGTTGCTTTCACAAAAGATGTAATTCATACTTTATCTGCGGATCCTAGACAAATTTATATTAAATGCAACGGTTCTCAGTGGCCGTGCATTATCAATTCCGCCTCGCTTTCCTCTGCAAAGATAATTATTGGAAAAACTGGAGGAGCGTTTCAACAAATTGCAAAAAAGGACGCGCCACCTGTAAGTATTCGGTTTTCCTTTTACCAGTCAGATGGTCAGTTGATGACTTTCTTTGTTTCGGGAAAAGTCGTGAATTTTGCGGCTCACGGAGCGGATTTAGTTATTGCCACAATCCAATATACTCAGCGTCCACCAGAAGATTTAATTGAAAAATTGGGAACTTTGTTAGACGCACAAGCAAATTATGCTCGTCGCAAGGATGAGCGTGTAGTTATAACGCCCGAAGTTTCAAAAAAAATGGGGCTAAAGACCGATTGCAACATTTCTGTGCAGAATGTTCCTCGCAGATGTGTTATTCAAGATTTGGCGTTTAGCGGAACAAAAGTTATTATGTTTGGACTTGCCCAATATTCTCAAAATAAAGAAAGCGTTCTTTCTGTGGAATTTGACGAACCCCACGAAACTATTGCGATAAAAGGAACAATTATAGAAACAAACCTTGTTCAAGGCAGAAAAGACGTTTTTATTGCAAATATTCAATTTGATGAAGCTTCTTTGCCGACAAAATTTAAGATTCGTTTTAATGATTATTTAAGTTCTGTGCGTAAAACAGAGACTTCTGCCCCGCAAGGACAATTTGTTCCCGAAGAGGACGATGAAGGCGCAATTTAATTTTCTAACATTAGCCTAGTGTGGAGCAGTTTTTCGCATTAGGCTTGGTGTTTTTGTTTTAAGCCCCGAATCGTTCGGGGTGATTTTGTCAAATTCAAAACGATTCCCTTTTATTATCATTTTAAGAGTACTTTATGAATTCAACAGAGCCATTATCTTCAGTTTATTTTATACATTTGCCCGATGGATTTTCGCTTTCCAAACACGCCGTTTCGATTGACCCCAAAATCCCGCTCCCCGTTCAAAAAAAGGAAAAAGTCGATTCTGATTCTTTTGACCCGAACGAACTTTCGCAAGAGCAAATTTTGGCTGGAATTTTGACAATTTTGGCGTATGACAGTTCAAATGAACACGCAGATTATTACCGAAAGCTAATTCAAGAGGCGCGTCCAGGAATAAAAGAAGAGCTTGCTGAGGCCGCAATTTTAAAAACAAAAAATGAAGATTGGGACTTGGCAGAAGAAATTTGGCTCGCGCTAAAAGGGCTTGCTCCCGAAGACACCGCAATTACAATCGATATTGCCCTATTTTTTGACCAAAGAGCCGACTCTTACCGCAAGTCAGGTTTGCATGAAGACGCGGATGCCTACGACGACACCGCACTTCAATATTACACAAAAGCGATGGATGTTGAGCCAGAAGTTCCAGATGCTTTTTTTAACGCGGGATTTTTCTTTTTAAAGCAAAATTTGTATGCAAAAGCCCGTGATTGTTTTGAAAGTTTTTTGGGGCTAACAGTAGGCGAAAAGGACGAAACTCTCGGTGAAAATGGTGCTTACAAAAAAGAACGCGCACAAGAAATCATCGAAAAAATAAAAATTCGCAATTTGGAAAATGACCGTTTTCACAATGCCTACAAACTAATTTCTAGCGGGCAAGAAGAAAAGGGCTTAGACGAGATTCGGAAATTTTTGCAAGACAATCCTGCTGTTTGGAATGCGTGGTTTTTGTTAGGCTGGGGACTTAGAAAACTTGAACGCTACGAAGACGCAAAACTCGCATTTGAAAAAGCGCGTGAATGTGACGGTGGCGATGAAAATGCGGATACTTTAAACGAGCTTGCCATTTGCCAAATGGAAACTGGGGATTTTGAAGGCGCACACATAAGCCTAAATGACGCACTTTCTTTGGAACCAGAAAATACAAAAATTATCAGCAATTTGGGATATTTAAATCTAAAATTGGGAGATGAGGAAGAAGCGAGAAAATATTTTGTTACAGTCCTTGAACTCGACCCAAATGATAAAATTGCCCCCATTGAATTAGCGCGATTAGAAGCCGAATCCTAATTTGTACTGATTATTTAATTGACCTAAGCGGGTTTCCGTTGCTTAAACAAACTGTGTCGCCTACGCTTATGCCAACTTTTGTAAACCACCCCTGCGGAACTTCAAGGGCAAAACGCACAGAGCGTGTTGACGGCACACTTGCTAAACTGTAGGGGGTCATATCTAAAATGTCTGTAATTGTTCCCGAACTTGTTATGTATGCAATGGAAAGCGGGTGCGGGGTATTTTTCATCCAAAAGTTGAGCATTTGGTCTTTTTCAAAAACAAAAAGCATTCCTGTTCCATCGGGGATAATTTTGCGATTCATAAAACCGTAATTTCTTTCTTCTTCTTTGATTGCCAATTCTGCCGTTAGAGTGGCTTCGCCACTGTTTGTTTTAATAACAATTTCAGCTTTTTTTAAGGAAGAATTCTGTTCAGGTTGTTTCCCCGCACAAGAAATGCTTGTAAAAAGAAAAATTAAAATGTTCAAACTTAATAAAAAATGCTTTTTCATAAAAAAAATATTAGCTTATATTACACCTTGATTTTCTGCGCATTTACTGCACTCAATGTACGAAAAATCATAATCCCTGCAAAAATTTATCCCTAGAATCTTCCTCCGAAGTCTGCTTTACCTGAGAATCATTTTGCAATTTGTCAAAAACCGCCTTATCTGTATATTTTAGCGTTAATGGGCGTTCGAGCGACAAAATAACAGAATCATTTTTCCATTCAGATTTTTCGGGATTCAAAGAATCGGGATTGCCGTATTTTTCGCAGAGAGTTTTAAAAATCGAATAGTAATCCATCTTTTGCGGATTTACATTTATTGTAACGATATAGAGTTTTTCATCGTAAAACTGAAACCAGCAACGTTCCAAAAACGAATAGGGGGCATTTATTTTTGTGTCGGTTTCAATTAAAACCCGTGCGTCACCAGGCAACAAAGAAACATCGCGGTCGCCCCGATAGCCAAATTGGGAATCTTTTTTTAGCTCATTTTTTACCGAATCGAGTGACATTCCCAACTTTACATTTGCATAGCCCTGCGGAAGACTTTCTTCTGCAAACAAAACAAGGCTGAGTGGCAAAAGCAATACTATAAAAACGTATAGAGTTTTTTTGTTAGCCATTCAACCTCCTGCTATTTTGTTTGCGATAAAACGCCGCCTGTTTAATCAAAGCCTGCGTGTTTGGAATGAAAATTTTTCCATTCACAATTTTTATGTTTTGATCTGATTTAAATTGTTGCTCCGCTGTATATTGCTCTTGCGGTAAAATTCCACACAAATTGATAATATCAATAATGCTCAAATTTGTTTGATAAGAACCTATTTTGTTTATCTTATTTTTTTCCATTTCAAGAGATAGCATATCTATCATTCTTTCGCGAGGAACAGAAAGCTGCGTATTTGCAATTTGCCTATACATTGACCATAGCCGCTCAGAAAACGTTGTTGTGAGCCGAGCCACCATTTGCGGTTGCGTTGAAATCAACTGACCAAAGTTTGAACCATTTACCACCATAACGCGACAATCTTCGTGGGCAATGGCATTTGCGGAGCGCGGTTTGTTATCCAAAAGAGCCATTTCTCCAAACATATCGCCTTTTGTAAGGATTGCGAGCGTTATTTCTTTTTCGCCAATAACTTTTGAAATTTTTACAGACCCTTCTTGTATTATAAAAAGGTCGCCGCCTGATTGTCCCTCAGAAAAAATCATTGTGTCGCGCGGATAAGTGCGAACTGGGTCATTTGTCGGTTCAAGATATGCGGGATGAGTGCGTTTTTGCAATGAAGCATAGCGTTTTTTTGCTAATTCCGCATTTGCACCAGTTGGGTTTGCCTTAATATACTGATAATAACCATAAGCCGCAATGTCAGAATACCCAAAATTGTCGTAATAATCCGCAACAGAAAAAATTTGCTCTGAGCCTTCGGAATTTACGCTTTTTAAAGTGAGTTTTGTTAGCACATCGTTCAGAGTGCGTGTATCTCGTGCAAAAGCCCGCACAATTTTCATTGCAACTGGGGTGTTTGCTGAAATTAAATCGGAATATTGTTCCCGCCGAACAACAATGGCGGTTACTTCAGAAGTTGTAAAAACATTTTCATTTTGACTTAATCCCGTCATACAAGGAACAACGCCTACAAAATCGCCAGGACCTAAATTTTGCGGTTGCAGACCAGGAATTTGTGTTTCGTGGTAGGTTTTTACATTTCCACGCTGAATTATGAAGAACCTGTCCACCGCGGGTGCTCCCTCAATTAGCATAAATGAATTTGGCTTAAATGTAACAGTTGATAGCTGAAGCACCTCTTTTCCTCCTTTTTGTATCTTTCTAGTATAAAAAAGAACAGCAATTTGTCAATTTATCATCGGTCTATTTTCTTTTATTTACAAGTTTTCGTCAAGGAAAATTATTTCTGGTTCTAACAAAAAACCCGTCTTTTCTAAAATTTGCTTTTGCGTGTGTTCAACAAGGGATTTTATGTCTTTTGCGGTAGCACTTCCTGTGTTGATTATAAAATTGCCATGCCACGGTGCAATTTGTGCGCCACCAATGCTCTTTCCGCGCAATCCAGCTTCGTCAATGAGTTTTCCGCTTGGTTTTCCAAAGTTTCGGTTGTTTTTAAAAGCACTTCCCGCGCTAAACGCCTTAAAATGCCCCTTTTGTTTGCGGTCATTGCGGTAAAATTCGTTTTGTTCCTTAATATAATCTTGAATTGATTTTTGCCTTTTTTCTTGAGCGTTTGGCTTTTTTCCCAAAAGATGAACGCCTGTAATAAAACAATTTTTTTCTTGAAATGGCGATTTTTTATAATCCCAATCAGAATCCAACATATTGTACGTTTGAACAGCAAAATTGTTTTTAGACAAATCAATATAATCTACAGCCTGAATAATGCTAGAAAAATTCTTTTCGTAACACCTCGCATTCATCCAAGTAGCTCCACCGACTGTTCCTGGCAGCCCTGCAAACTTTTCCAAACCCAAAATTCCGTTTTCGGCACAAAAATCTGTAAGAAAATCAACAAGGACTCCGCTTTCGCAAAAAATGTCAACGCAAAGTGCAGAATCAAATTCAGAAAAAGCTTCCATTTTAAACGGAATAATTTTTCCATTTTGCAAAGTAACTTTTGTCATTTTCCGCGAAGAAATCGTAATTCCCTTGATTCCCTTATCTGGCGCAATAACGTTGCTTCCACCGCCCAAAATTGTAAGCGGAACGCGCGGAGTGTTTTGCGCAAAAATGATTTTTAGCGTTTCTATCAAAGATTCCGCATTAAAAGGCTCAACAAAAAGTTCCGCACTTCCGCCAACATGCATTGTTGTAAGCGGTGCGAGTGGCTTTTCAAATTCAAGCAAACCGACAAAAGATTCAGAGTTATTGATATTTTCACCTATTTTTCGTATGCTAGAATCAATACAAGTATTCATACAAATATTATAGAAGAAATCGCGTTTTTTTGCGAGTGTTTTTTAGGAGTGATTATGGCTTTGCGCTTATACAATACAATGGGACGCACTATGCAGGAGTTTATCCCTATTACACCAGGTTTTGTAGGGTTTTACGGTTGTGGTCCTACGGTTTACAATTATGCCCATATTGGCAATTTAAGAGCCTATGTTTTCCTTGACACGCTTGACCGAACGCTCACATTTTTGGGCTTTAACAAAAAACACGTTATGAATATTACTGACATTGGGCATTTAACGGGCGACAGCGATGATGGCGATGACAAAATGCTTAAAACTGCAAAAGAGCGGCATCAAAGTGTGCTAGAAGTAGCTCAGTTTTACACAGATGCGTTTTTTAGCGATATGGACGCACTAAATATTATTCGTCCCGATGTTGTTTGCAAAGCCACCGACCACGTAAACGAAATGATTGAACTCATAAAACGGATTGAAGCTAACGGGCACACATATATGGCGGGTGGAAATTTGTATTACGATGTAACAACTTATGAACATTATGGCGATTTAGCCTGTCTTAATTTGGACGAATTAAAGGCTGGAGCGGGAAAACGCGACATTGTTGTTCTTGACCAAAATAAGCGGAATCCTCACGATTTTGTTTTGTGGTTTACAAAGTCAAAATTTGAAAATCAGGCGTTAACTTGGGATTCTCCGTGGGGACGCGGTTATCCTGGCTGGCACATTGAATGTTCTGCAATGAGCATGAAATATTTGGGCGAACATTTTGACATTCACACTGGAGGAATCGACCACGTTCCAATTCATCACACAAATGAAATTGCTCAAAGCGAGGGTGCAACTGGCAAAAAGTGGGTAAATTATTGGCTTCACAATGAATTCCTTGTTATTGCAAAAGATAAATCCGCATCTGACTCTTCTGCTGGAGAAAAAATGTCAAAATCAAGCGGAAATTTTTTGCGTCTACAAACATTGATTGATAAAGGTTATTCCCCCTTAGATTACAGATTTTTCTTGTTAGGCGGACATTATCGTAAACAAATCTACTTTAGTTGGGACGCTATGGATAGCGCAAAAAATGCTCGCGCGGCTTTAGTTCAGAGAATCGCAAAGCTTGCACAAAATGCGGGCGGAGAAAAATATCTTTTGTCTGACAAAACTTATTCTATTGGGGAGGCGGCAAATTGCGCTTCTCTTTCTGAAAAAGCACAACATTATATGGAAGAATTCCGCGCTGCACTAGAAAGTGACCTTGCAACTCCAAAAGCATTAAGTCAGTTGCAAAAAGTTGTAAAAGATTCCGCCCTAACACCACAAGAGGCTTTAGACCTTGTACACCGAATGGATAGCGTTTTGGGATTAAATTTGTCTAAACACGCAAAAGAAGCTCTTGCCACCGCAAGTAAAACTCCGCAGGTGGATATTCAAAATCACAAAGATGACCCAAATGCAGGGGAAATTGATTCTCTTATTGCGCAAAGAGCGGAGGCTAAAAAGTCAAAAAATTTTGCTCGCGCTGATGAAATTCGCAATGAGCTAAACAAACGTGGAGTTGTTATTATAGATACGCCAAACGGCACGGTGTGGGAATACAAAGAAAAGCTTTAAAATAAAGCGAGTTTTTGTAACTAAAAGGAAAACGGTGTGTTTAATGTTTATAAAACGGAAGAAGGGCAACTTAATTGTTCTAATTCCCAAGATTTTAAAAAGATATATGATTCAACAATGCAACTTTTATTTAAGATTTCTTTCAGAATCGTAAATGACGAAGAAGCTGCGGAAGATTTAGTTCATGATTCATATATCAAGGCAAACGAAAAAAAGATGGTATTTCCATCTATTGACGATGCAAAATATTGGTTAATCCGAGTGGTAAAAAATGCTTCGTTAAATTACGCAAAACGTAAAATTCGCGAAGCAAATGCGTATCACAAAGTCCTTTATGAAAGTCGCCAGCACATGGAAAGTGGGGAAACGGAGCTTTTAAAGGCAGAAACCATACAACGCGCCCGCGAAGCGTTGGATAAGTTACCTCCCAAAATGAAAGAGGTTCTTGTTTTGCGGGAATATGCCGAATTAAATTATAAAGAAATTGGTCAGGTGCTAGGAATTACGGAAGGCAATGTAAAAGTTAGGGTTTTTCGTGCGCGGGAACACCTTGCCAAACTAATAGGAGAAGATGATGTCTACTTGTCCTGAAAAAGATATTCATTCGGTTTACATTGACAACGAGCTTTCACCCGCTTATTGCGATTCTTACAAGGCGCACCTTGAAGAATGTCCCGAATGTAAAAAAGAATATGAAAAACTAAACGCAATACACCAAGCTTTGCAGGCGGATAGCCACGCTTGTGAACTTTCAGAAGCAGAGCTTGGCGCAAGTTATGACCGCCTTATGTCGCGGCTTTCGTTTAGTCAGGTTTCAGGACGAAAATCTCACACTTCTATTTTTCAATTTGAAAATGTACTTAAATATGCGGCAGGAGCTGTGGCAGCGGCTTTTGTAATCCTTTTTGCAGTTCCAAAACAAAATCAGGCAAATCCTTCAGTTGCGCAAATTGAATCTTCTTCTGATTTTGTTCCTATAGCACGAACAAGCCTTGTTTCTCCATTATATTCGAGCGTTCAAATTG
>CALCEK010000023.1 GCA_937900125.1 uncultured Treponema sp.
GCACCTATTTTAATTTTTTCTTGCTCATTCACATATCCAGTCGGAATATTCATCACTCGGAAGTCATTATCAGAAGTGATTTCGACTCGGCCGCCACCGGGATAAGAGTTCTTAATAAAAAACCCATCCCATGTCACAGCAAAATGAGCTTTATCTAAAATATCATCTAAACTTTGTGCCTTAAAAGCATCATTTTTAATACCATAAAGACCATACTGGTCAAAACGAACAAAAGTTTGTAAATCATATGGAGTGGTCGTATCATTTTCGTTAAGTTTAAAAGCACTAAGCCCCGACTTATCCCAACGAAAACTCGGATTCTCTTGATTACCAATAATTACTTCATTAGTATTAAGAGTTCCAGTATAAACCATTGAGATATTAATGCCTTGACCATCTATTACAGTAGAATAAGTTTCACCACCATTAGAAGAAACGCTTATACCCTTACTAGTTATTATAACACGATTAGCTTGATTTAACAAATTTTGAACAAGAATAACATCATCTTTAACTATAACGGATCCATCGCTAGTTAAAGAATATTCTTTACCGCCTAAATTAGTAAGAGAATTAGCCAATACGTTTTGGTTAATCGTACCATTAGCATCTAATATAGAACTGGTCTTCGCATAAGTGGCCTCATTATATTCAACTTTTTGGACAGTAGCGCCGATTCTTTGAAAGAAATCTTCAAATTGAGTTTTATAATTTTGTGTATAAATTAGTTATTACTCCAAAACCAGGATTATTTCCGGGAAAGTAATTTCGAAAAAGTAATTCTGTTTTCTTTAAAGTTGCTTAAAACAGCAATAGCAGCAATATGATGGTTATAAATTTATTCCCACCAATATTTCGTATGTAATGGTACGATAGCCATATTTTTTTCTCTCTGTTCTTTTTCTTCTTTTGCTCCTCTCGGATGTTCTATTATATCTGACGACATGCTATACATAAGTTTCAAAATTCTTGTCAATGATGTTGTTGGAATAATTCGAAGATGTTGTACAACAGTATATGGAGGTTTTCTAAACATGTGATTAATAGATCTCAATATTTCTGTAATTTCATCTCTCTCTATTATATCCGGTTCTTCATATTCTTTTAGGATATTAGAAAAACTCGTTTTCCATTGATCGATTTTATCGAAATTACAAAGTTGGAACATTGCCTCAACTGAAATAATATTAATCATTTTCCATCCAGAAAAATTTACGTCTTTCGCATATTTACAATTATTAAGCATATAACTCATATCAGTGACTCCGTGTTTATCTTCAATTAAATCTACTTGTATTTTATTTGCATCTCTATTATTCCAATATTCTGAAATTAATGGTCCTTTATATATTACTTTTTTATTTTCTCCTTCTAAACATGAAATTACCATAGAAATATTATCTTTATTATTTTCTACAAAGACTGGATCAAATAATTTAACTCTTCTATCAAATTGTTTGCCAGGAATTTCATATAGAATTGTTGCTTTATTACCATGTGCATAAGTTTTTTCGTTTTCTTTTTTTTCTCCAGCTTGTATAGCTTCATTAATTGGTGTATAAATTTGATTAAAAATAAGATTCACTTGCTTATCGATGAAATTTGGCTCTTTAAATTTTTTTTCGATTTCTTCTTTTATGTCTAATTGGTCATTTAACAATTTCATTTCTTTAAATAAATCATTTTCGAACAATGTTTTATTCTTCAAATTTTTTAATAGTTGATAATTAAATTGTTTAGCTTTAAATCTTCTTATTATGGTTTTTTGTATCATAATATGACTATTTAAATAATTATCAATAGTGTTTATTATTTTATCAAATAAGAGTCTAGCATTTTCAATAAAATCAATTAATATCTTGTTTTGTTCATCAGCATTTTCTTCCAAATCTCTAACATATTGTTTACTGATTATTAAATCATTAAAATTTTCAATATCATGCTTTTCATCATGTTCTTTTTTGCTTTATGATACCGTTACTTTTGTAAATAATACTTACAGTGATGTGTACATTGTTGTTACTCCAACTAATGCAGAAGATAATTCTTCTTTTTACCTATACTATGGTAAAGAGCATGATGTTAAGTATTCAAGTACTGTGTCTTATTATAAGTTTAATTGGGAAGCTTATGCTACAACTCATGCAGGAACTACCATTTATTACTCTACCTCTAACTCTGGCAAAACAATTACTTTCTACTAAAAAGTATCAGAGTCTGGGCATTCCCTCAAAATGACTGATTTTCTTGTTAAAAGATTTGCTTAAAATGGAGGTTTTGTGAGAGGACATTTTTTTGCACTGTTTTGTTTTTCGCTTTTGCCGATTTTTGTTTCTTGCGTAAGTACGCGCGTTTATGTTCGTACAAATGATGAGGTTTACGAAGATGAGGTTTTAATTTCTAAAACGTATAAAGAAACCTTAGAAGGAAAAGAAAAGCAAGCTCAGAAAACGTTTTATCACGACCTTTCAAATGCGGGATTTATTGTTACCGACAGCAAAGAAAGTTTTTCCTCAAAAGGAAATACCGAAAAAGCGGTTGTCAAAAAAACAGCTCATTCTTTTACGGCAGAACGATCATCGGATTCTAAATCAAGTTTAGATACGATTGTTTTTTCGCTTATAGAAACTGTTTCAACTTATACTTTTATTGATGACGGGGGCGAGTTTTCTTCATCAATTTCTTACACAACTAATTGCATTGGAAAGAAAAGTTGCAAAATTGACAAAACAGGAAAAATTGTTTCGGGAGAGGGAACTTCTAGCGGTTTTACGGGCGACACTTTTTCTGCACAAGATGAAGAATTGTTTTTGAGTGTGCTTTCGCTCAGTATGGATTCCATTGCGGGAAAAACCAGCGATAAAATTGTTGAAGCTGCTGGTAAAAGTTACAAAACTTCAGAAAAAATAGAAGAAATCAGCGTGGAAAGTTATCCGAACGGTGAATATATTTTCTATTCGATTGCAGGAAAACCCTTTGTTATTTTAGGTTCTAGCTTGTGGAATTTGATAAAGTGTTTAGGTTATGCTTTTTACAATTTTTCGGGAGGCTACAGTTTGCTTAGTGGAACTTTGCCAGAGGGAATGTCACCATGGAAAATGCCAAGTATTAAAACGGCACAACAAAAATTCAGTCAGGCAAAAGAAGCAAATAAAATTAAATATTACCCTGAATATCATTTGCCGTTTACAAACAACACAATAAAAGTGCAAACAGTCGAACAGGAATCGTTAGCAGCGTTTATAACTGCGGAAAATGTTGAAGTTAAACGGACAACAATAGATGTTTTAAAAAATACGCTTTCTGTGCAAAAGTCCGTTTCTTCGGACGCAACGTATACAGCGGGTGTTGTTGGAGTAATTGGAACTGCGGTAACAATTCCAGTTTCTGTGGTAACTTGGATTGGTGGTGCGGGAGTTGCGGTGCTTAGCAAAATATATCAATAGTTGGAATCTCTAAAAACCTAAAGTCTAAAGACTAACGACTTAAGTCTTTAAACTTTTTGTTTTTAGAAGTAGCAAAATAAATTTTTTTGGAGGACAATTATGAAGAAAATTGTTGGTGGTGTTTTGGCTGCACTTTTGCTTGTTGCAGGATTTACAGGTTGTGCAAGCACAAAAAATAATGCTAATGCGTTAGGCGGTGTAGCACAGGCTCAAAAAAGTGGATTACCAGCTTGGGCGTATTATGGATGCACATTCACTTCTAAAGAAGCAGATGGATTTTTAGCTAATTACAAACCTTCTGATTCTGGACTTTTTGCCGAAGGAGAAGCTTTGCGCGCTGACGCAAGAACAAGTCAAATTGCAGCACGCCTTGATGCCCGTGCAAATCTTGCTTCTTTTGTAAAAACAGAAGCGGCTCGGTATGCGGCAGACAATGGTTTAAGTACCGACCAAGTAAATGTTGAAGAAATTGACCAAATCTTAGTTGGCTCTCGCATTGTTGATTCTGTAAAAGGTCCAGATGACACTTATTATGTTTTAATGTTCATTTCTGATAAAGACCTAAAAGAAAGTGCAAAACAAAGTCCTACTTTAAAAAATCTAATTGACGCTATTACCGCAGAGCGTCTTGAAGAATTGTACGAAGAAGCAAAAACTTCAGAGTAAAATGAATTTTCTAAGCGGCTCTGTTTTGTCTCCTTGTTTTGCAGAGTCGCTTTTTTTAGCCAAAAAAGGAATTTTTATGCAAAAGTTTTTTCCTAAAAATATCGTGTTAATGGCAGTTTTTTTGCTTTTATCGTGTGCAAGTGCAAGACAAAAAAATATTGTTACCAGTCCAGAAAATCTTGCGCAAATAGAAAAAAACAAAAAAGAAAAATTGCCGCTTTGGGTTGATTGTAATTTTAAAAGTTCAGAAAGTGCCTTGTTTTTAAAAAATTATTCTGGGGAAAAAGGATTTTATGCTTCTGGAAAAGGCGATTCTCATGTGAATGCTCGTATAAATGCTAGAAGAAATTTAATTGATTTTTGCAAAGAGCAGGATAGTACGCAAGATGTAGAAGTGCAACAAATTTTTGCTTCGCGGATAATTGACAGTTTTATAGATGAAAATGGAATATCGTATATTTTGATTTTTATTTCTGAGCGCGATGCTAGAAAAAGTTTTTAGGTTTGCCCATGGTAAAAAAACATTTGTATAAGAATTTATTTTTTTGTTTTACACTTTTAATTTTTCTTTCTAAAAGCGTGCGTATGGCATATTCGGAAAGCGTACAAGATGCGTCTTCTAAGGCTATTGCAGAACGGCTTTTGTATTCTATATTTGATTCCAATCTTCCAAACGAATTTGAACTTTTAGTTTTGACTCCAAAACCGCAATTTACTTTGCAAAAAAGCGACGAATCAAATTTAGAAAATATCCAAAAATCCCTCATAAAAAATTTTAACACCTATTCTGGAATTACGGCATTTTCTGATTCAGACGCGGAAGAAAAAATTTTCCTCATGTTAAATTCAACGAGCGTAAATCGCAAAACAAAAGAAGAGTTTGAAACAATTTTAGAGCGCACAAAATACGCTGCAATTTCTACAATTCACAAATCAAACGGCGCATTTTATTTGTGGATTTCTTTTTTTAATCTTGAAACTTTGGAGCGATTGGCTTTTGCAAAAAGTGCAAATTACGAAACTTTGCAGGCTTTGTATTCCGATTTTGGCGCAACGGAAGAAGTTGTTTCTTCTTTGTGCCGAACTTTAAAATTTGATCAAACGGAAATTGCAGATTTTTCATCTGGGGCGGATTCTGAAAATTTGGAAGATAACACGGAGCGGCTTCAGCTTTCTTCTGACGCAGATGCCGCCTACGGTCGGGGCGAATATAAGGAAGCGTTAAAACTTTTTAAAAAGGCGGCAAACAAAGGCGATTCTTACGCGCTAAAACGTTGCGGTGATATGTACTTTTTAGGAGAAGGCACTGGGAAAAGTTATTCTTCCGCTCTTTCTTATTACAAAAAGGCTGCGGCAAAAAATAATGTGGAAGCGCAAACAATTCTTGGCATTATGTACGAAAATGGTTTTGGCACAAAACAAAATTATGCTTTTGCGGCAATTTGGTATGAACGGGCTTCAAGAAAAAATGCGGTTGCGCAAAACAATCTTGGTGTTATGTACGAAAACGCAAAAGGTCTTGTTCAAGATTACAACAAAGCTTTTTCGCTTTATTCGAGCGCGGCAAAAAAAGGAATTGTAGAAGCTAACAATAATCTTGGCGTTTTATTTGAAACTGGGCGCGGAACAGTAGCCGATGCCGCTAAGGCATTTGAACTTTACAAAGAAGCAGCCGATAAAGGAAACTTAGAAGCTCTTTGCAATTTGGCAATCCTTTTTGAAACTGGAAAAGGCACAACTCAAAATTACAATCAGGCTGCAAATTATTACAAGCAGGCTTCGGATTTAGGAAGCACGATTGCGCAAAACAATTTGGGCATTTTGTATAACAATGGGCGTGGTGTTTCGCGCGATGTAAAACAAGCAAAAAGTCTTTGGGAAAGCGCAAAAAAACAAGGCGACATTTTAGCGGCAAACAATCTTTCACTTTTAAATGGAGAATCAAAAACAGCGGTGTCAGGTTATTCGCGGGCAGAAGTTGGATATACAAATGGAACGTCTTCTAGCATAAAAGAAATAACTTTGGTTTCTAACGCGAATTTTGAAAACGCAAAAGAGGAGGCTTCTGATGCAGAAAAATAAAATCTTTTTGCTTACATTTTTTCTCTTTTGCATAAGTTTTAAAATCTTTGCCGATGATGACACGGGTTCTATTTCTGTTTCCGTTTTGCCTAGCTCATTAAGCAATGTTAGCGTTTATGTTGATGGTTCTTACAAAGGAACTGCGCCTTGCACCGTAAATAATCTAAAGCAAGGAAATCACACTGTGCGCGTTTCTAAATTTGGCTATAGCGATGACAGCGCAAGCGTTTATGTTTCTTCGGGAAGGACTTCTTATGTTACTTTGCAGATTCCAGTTGCTTCGATAGCGGTGGAAACTCTAAATGTTTCGGGGGCAAGCGTTTATGTTGATGGCTCTTACAAGGGGACAACGCCTTTAACCGTGCGAGACCTTGCTCCTGGAACGCACAATTTAAAAATCGAAAAAACGCATTACCAAACTATAACAGAAAGCATTTATCTTCCGCGAGATACAATTACAACTGTTACGCGCTCAATGATAAAAATTTCGGGATATTTAACGGTAACAGCAAATCCTTCAAACGCTAGTGTTTTTGTTGGCGGTGCGCGGATTTCTGGACGCACTGAGCTTGACGAAGGACACTATAATGTGCGCGTTAGACTTTTTGGTTATGACGATTTTTCAACTTCAATCGTAATCGAGCGAAACAAAGAACATCGCATTCAGGCAAATCTTAAAAAAGCGGTTTTTAAGATAAATAATTTTTCTAGCAAAACAGAGCAATTTTCGCCAGATAGCGCAAAGAGTGGGTCTATCTATTTTACATGGTCTGTTACCGCGCCAGAAAATGCCCAACTTGTTGTGCGCGATAAAGACGATTCTGTTGTGTGGTCGGCAAACACTCATTTTACAACATGGGAACAATATATTGAATGGGACGGAAAAGTGAATGGGGCAATTATCCCCGATGGAAAATACAGTGCAACTTTAACAGCCGCCTCTTTAACTAGTACAAGCGAATTTGAAATTTCTTCAAACCGAACTGCTTCAAAAATAAATGCGGAACTTTCGCAAGCGCGAATTCAAATTCAAAAAGAAATGGAAGGGAAAGTCACAACAACTCCTTCGGTTGACTATTCAATATACCAAGAAGGACGCAGCGGGCTTTTTGTAGACACCGCATTTCTTTCTGGTTCTGTTTTTAAGGCATTTTATCTTGCGGCAGAATATGATTTTACCTGGAGTTCTCCATTTTGGAATTACGTTTTTATTGGAGCGGATTTGGGAGTGGCTTTTGCGGGAGTTCCTGCTTCGTACCAAGCAGAAAAAAATTCATTTGTCCTATTTGACGCACACGGTCTTGCGGGGCTTACATATTCTATAAAAAAGGTAAGACTTTATTTTGACGTAGGACTTGGAGCTTACGTTTTAACGGCAGGACTTGGAGGTTTTTCTTCTGAGTTTGAACTTGGTGCGGAATACAAAATCGGAAACTTTTCTGTGGGAGTTTTTTACGAGTTAAAAGGCTATGTTTCAAGCGGCTGGGCAGATGTGGTCGGCTTACAAGTTGGTTATAGATTTTAGGGAGAAAATTATGCAAAAAAAAATTACGGCAATTCTATGCGCTATAGCAAGTCTTTTAATTTTTACAAATTGCGCACAAATTTTAAATACAAACAATTCCGATATTAACAAAATAAAAAGCGTCTTAGGAATAAAAACAGAAGACTCAGACTCTGATAGCGATGATGACGAAATTTCTATGGGAACTTTGGAGGTTTATGAAACTTCTTTAAATAATGGTAAATATACCTATTATTATAGCAATTTTACAAATCTTACATTGCAAAATGGAAAAACTTACGCATATACTTTTCCCGTTCAAGAAAATTATGTGTATTATATTGTCGTAAGTGAATACGATAGTTCTTCTAGTAGCTACAATTCTAAGATTTCAAACATACAAATGGAGTTTTTTAATAGCTCTAAAACGAGCCTTTTTTCTGCTACAGGTTCAACAAATTTTCCTTGCATAAAAAATGACACTTATACCTTAAAATTAAAAATCTCCGATGAAACTTCCGAAACACAAATTGGAGTACAAATTTTACGCAAGTATGCGTATACATCATATTATTATGGTGAATATGAAACTTCTCTGTCTGTAGACAATTCTTCATACTATAATTATAAGTTCTATTGCGAAGAGGGTACTTTGTATTCTGTTTATTTTTCTCCATCGTCTTCTACAATTAGCTTTGAGATTTGGAACACAGATTCTTCTTTTGAATTTTATAAAAGCAGTTCTGGAACGTATAATTTTCTTTCAAAAGAGTCTGGATATGCGATTATAAGTTTTTACAATTCTTCTTCGTATTCTTCTTCGCTTTCTTTTGAAATCTATAAAAATACTAATCCTTCATCTCTACAGGTAGATAATGACGATTCTTCGTATCCTAGTATCACACCATATTTTTCTTCAACTAGTGCCGCTGAATATTACAAAGTCAATGTGCAAAAAGGACAAAAATATTATATTCATTATCTTGATTACTATTCAGATACTAATAGCATAATTTCTTCTAGTAAAGCAGACGGATATTTACAAGTTTTTAATTCAAAAGGAAAAGCAATTACACTTTATAATAAGGACGATAATTCTTCTATAGGAACTTCTAATGATGATTACGAATATGTCTATTTTACTGCATCTGAATCTGGAACATATTGGGTAAAAATTGAGCCGAAGACTTCAAGTTCTTCGGGTTACATTGGAATTAGCATATATACGGAATCGAATTAGGGAATCTCTAAAAATTGCAATTTTTAGAGGTAACTTAGAACTCGACGGCATCTCGAAAAAATTATCTAAAACGAGTTTTTTGAGATGCCCATTAGTTGTTTTTGCTAATCGCATTTTTTGTAAAAATCGAGTTTTTGCTTCTATTATATAAGGTGGAGGCTTGATTTTGGAAAATGCGGTTTTTTCTGATGAGGAATCTCTTTTTTGCGATGAAGTTACTCGCGCGGTGTACAAAAATTTTGGGATTTCGTATTTGTACCCGTGGCAGCGCATTGTTATTTCAAACATTCTTGATTCCGTTTCAATTACAAAACCCGATTCCCGCTCGGAAGAACAAAGCGATTTGTTTTATTATGGAAGACAAATCGTCCTCCTCCCCACAGGAGCGGGAAAATCCCTTTGTTTTATGACACCCGCGCTCTTTTTAAAAGGGCCAACACTCATAATTTATCCGCTTTTAGCTCTAATGTCTGACCAAAAACGCCGCATTGACGAAGCAAAACTTTCTTGCGCAGTTTTTATGGGCGGACAATCGCCTCAGGAGAGAGAAGAAAATTTCAAACTTTTAGAAAATAATGCTCCGTTTATAATTGCAAATCCAGAGGTTTTGCAAAATAAAACGCTACTTTCTAGGCTGAAAAATTTTAATATTCAGCATATTGCAATAGACGAAGCGCATTGCGTAAGCGAGTGGGGCGATTCTTTTAGACCCGCTTACCTTTCTTTAGGGGAAATCATCGCGTTTTTAGACCCGCCCGCCGTTACAGCGTTTACAGCAACCGCGTCGCCTAGCGTTTTGTCCCGCGTTTCCGAAGTGCTTTTTGGCGGAACTGTGCATTTAGTCCGAGGGGCATCGGATAGACCAAACATTCATTACACGGTTATAAAAACAGGTTCCAAAAAACAAAAACTTCTCGCGCTTTTAAAAACCTGCCGCCGACCGCTTTTGGTGTTTTGCGGAACAAGAGAAGCAAGCGAAAACATTTCGCGGGAAATTGCACTATTATATGGAAGAGATATTGTTCGATTTTATCACGCAGGACTTTCTCGCCAAGAAAAAACGCAAATTGAGCAGTGGTTTTATTCTCGGCAAAATGCAATTTTGTGTTGCACTTGCGCATACGGAATGGGGGTAGACAAAAAAGACATTCGCACTGTGATACATTACGCGCCATCTCCCACCGCAGAAGCGTATATTCAGGAAGCTGGAAGAGCCGCCCGTGACGGCGGAATTGGAAACGCTATACTTTTGTGGAGTTTGAGTGATTTTTGCGCGGCTAAGGGATTTCCGCAAGGTTCAAGAGAACGAGTCCTTTTAGATTTTGCCGAATCAAAAACTTGTAGGCGGCAGGTTTTGCTAAACGCGCTTGGTGCGGAAGAAGTCGCCTGTGATGGTTGCGATGTTTGTTGGCGAAAAAAGGAAGCCCCATTTGCAAAAGATATTAAGACTATTTTAAGAAAAGTTTATGCGAATCGGAAAGTTTTTGACCGTCAGAGCCTTGCGGATTTTCTCCAAAAAGAATTTAATGATTTTGCATTAAAAATTCACAAATGTGCCACCTGGGATTATGATGATGTTCAAGATTTGATTTTTCAAGCGTTAGAAAGTAAACTTCTTTTAGAATGTGATTTTCCGTGGAAAAATAAAATTGACATTTCTTCGGAGGGGAAAAGTCTACTAATGAAAGAAAAGCAAACTCAAAGAATAAGAAATGCGAATTTCATTCAGCGGAAGCCGTTTCTTCAGGGGATTCTGTTTCCGCAGGTGCATTTTGAACAGGCGCAGACTTTTTAGGTTTTTCAACGGGAGCTTTTTTTGTGTATTTTACGATGTAATTTGCAATGGCAATGACTAAGACTGTAATTATTGTACTTACAATAACGCGCCAGTCCCTCATAACCAAAAGCGAAAGTTTTAACAAACCTAAAATATCCATAGGTAAAATATCGGAAAAATTAGCTTTTATCTTCATATTTTTTTGTTAGAATGTCCTTAATTGACAATGCGCATTTGTATTGCTAGTATTTATATATGATTGGAATTGTTGACTATAATGCTGGAAACATAAAAAGTGTTTCTCGTGCGCTTGATTTTCTTTCTGTTCCGCATATCGTTTCAAAAAATCCGAGCGACTTAGAAAATGTTGACCGACTTATTTTTCCTGGCGTGGGCGAGGCATCTTATGCGATGAAACAGCTTTCATTGAGCGGATTTGACTCTTTTTTAAAAGAGTGGGCTTTAAGTGGAAAGCCGCTTCTTGGCATTTGCCTTGGTTCTCAAATTATTTTTGATTATTCCGAAGAAGGCGACGTGCAATGTCTTTCTTTGATTCGAGGGAAAATTCGGCATTTTTCAGTTTTGTGGAATGAGGCTCAAATTTCTTCCGATTTGAAAATTCCCCAAATGGGCTGGAATGACGTAACTTATTGCAATGGTGGAACAAAACTTTGCGCTACTGTAGAGGACAAAAGTGATTTTTATTTTGTTCATTCCTATGTGATTCAAGCGGACGACAGTCAAATCGTAAAAGGCTATACAAATTACGGTGTAAAAGTGCCAGCTATAATCGAATCGGGTGCGATTACGGCGTTTCAGTTCCACCCCGAAAAATCAGGGGAAAAAGGATTGCAACTTTTGCGCAATTTTGTAACACTTTAAGTTTTGTTTAAGGGATAATATGTTAAAAAAGAGAATAATTGTTTGCCTTGATGTAAAAGATGGACGCACAACAAAGGGTGTTAAATTCAAAGAAAATAAAGACATCGGCGACCCCGTAGAAATGGCTGAAGAATATTACAAACAGGGTGTTGATGAGCTTGTTTTTTACGACATAATGGCTTCGGCTGCGGGACGAGGTCCTATTTTAAATCTTATTTCGCGGGTGGCTTCAAGAATTTTTATTCCATTTTGTGTTGGCGGTGGAATTGGAAGTATTGATGATATTCGTGACACCATTGCATCTGGCGCGGAAAAAGTTTCGCTCAATTCGCAAGCTGTAAAAAATCCCAATCTCATAAAAGAGGGCGCACAGATTTTTGGAAAACAGTGCATTGTTTTGGGAATGGATGCCGCTAGAGATAGCGCAATGCCCAGCGGCTATCGCGTTTTTATAAACGGCGGAAGAGTTGCTACAGACCTTGACGCACTTGAATGGGCAGAAAAAGCCGTTGAGCTTGGTGCGGGCGAAATTGTGCTGAACTCAATCGATGCCGATGGCACAAAAAACGGCTATGAAATTCCGCTTACGCGCCTTATAAGCGAAAAAACAAATGTTCCTGTTATTGCGAGCGGTGGCGGTGGAAAAGTTGAGCATCTTGCGGAAGTTTTAACGGAAGGAAAAGCTAGTGCCGCACTTATTGCCTCTATGGTACATTCTAAAGAATATACAGTTGGGGGTATTAAGACGGAACTAAATGCTTTAGGAATTCCTGTTAGACTGTAAATCGCGCTCTGCTCGTGGGAGTTTCAAAAACATCAATCGCAAACAATTCGACATTTTGTGCAGAATCGCCTTTTTTTAGTTCAGGGTGGATTTTTAAAATCCCATTGTAAATGTAAAGTGCGATTCTTTCTGCACTTGGATTTTGCTCATAATAATGCAGAACGACTTTGTCAAAATTGTCGTAGTAAAACAAATCATCATCGCCAATCGCAAGGATATCTGCCCGTGCATTTCGTAATGCCATATTTCGGCTTTTGCTTAAACCGCGTTCTTTCGTAGATCGG
>CALCEK010000024.1 GCA_937900125.1 uncultured Treponema sp.
AAATTATATAAAATATATAAATAATATTTATTTAATAATATATTATTTTATTAAATTAACTTTAAAATATTTTTGATGAAAATTTATTTTCGGAATAAATATATTATAATTAATATATTATTACAATATAAAATTAATGAATATGTATAAAAATTATCACCAACAAATAGCATTACTATCAATTAAATTATAACTTCTTTCTGTATTATCTTCTAAGTAATTAAATAAAAAATAGAAAGAAACAACAATATCATCATCTTCATTTTTATCATTATCTTTATCTTGAAAAATTAAGTCTTCATTTTTAATGGAATAAATAACGCAATAATCGATTTTATTTAAAATAATTTCTTTGAATTTTTTTTCATCTAATTTTTTAAGATTATCAAGCACATTCCATAATGATTCTTTGACATTTCCAATTTTTCCTTGGACAAATAAAATTATTAAATCATAAATTGATTCAAAATTTTCTTTTATTAAAATCAATTTTGATTTTATTTGTTTTACATTTTGGTCGTTAAAAATATTATTAATGATTATTTCTTTTTTTGTGGACCATTTTAATTTTAAATCTTTTTCTTTTTCAGCTTCTATTAATTCTTTTACTACATCATCATAATAATATTTAATACTTTCTTTATAATAACTTTGAGGTTCTGTTCTAAATTTATTAAATTCTTGAAACAATTGTAACGAATATTCTTTTAAAGGATTTTCTTTTACTTTCATATATTGCTCCTGCGTATAAGACATCTCTAAAAACTTACTTTAGAGAATTTATATCCTATCCTATTTTATTGAATCTTTTTTGATGATTTTTAGATGAGTTAATTTTTGTTTCATGATGTCCAAATGATTCGGTCTTCTTCCAAATAGACAAAATGTAAACATTTTTGAATGTGCAAGACACAAGGAAATAAAACGTTTAAAATTGCTTTTTGGAAAATTTGCGTGCCGATAAGAGAAATGTTTTGAAACCAATCGGTATTTGTTTGTGTTGCGCAAAAAAGCATCAACTCTTTTTTCGAACAATTCGCCTCCATAAATGGGGTAGCGTTCAGAAGCACTATTTTTTTCGTTATAAATGAGTTTCTTAAATTCTGAAACTTTTATTAAATAGCATTGGTCACTGAATCCTTGACAAATAAAAAAGTTTTCTGTTTCTGAATAAGACTCTTGTTTTGCTTCGTATTTTAAACCATTCCATAACAATGTAGATGTAATGTAATCTGGATTTTTTGCATTTTCGTAAATAAAGTCTCTAATCCAATTAGATTTTTTTACAGAAGAACAAGGAAAAGCATCACTCGAAAAGTGGAGTAAATAATCTGTTGTGCAATGATAAATCCCTGTCAATTCTGAAATTGAATAAACAAATCCTTTTCCAAGGCTCTCTTTACTTATATCAAAAAAATCTAAAACCTTACTTTCTGTGTCGTCCACAAAATAATATTCATCAATAATGCCTTTCTGTTTTTTCTTATTTGCGTATTTTATAACTAACTCTTTATTAGAAACATTATTTATAATAAGTTGCTTTTTTGCAAAGGGATAACCACAACGTTTTATCATTTTGTCCAAATAATTCCCTTTTAGTATATATTCCCAGTCATTTTCGTAGCATTTTGTTTCAAAGGTTACTGTTGCTTCTTGCATAAAATGTCTCCAAAAATTTTAGTCTTAGTTACACATTAAAAAATGTACTTACACGTAGCATTTATGTGCATTGTAACTAAATATGGTTCTTTTTTATATTGTGGATTAAATATGCCTATCCCATAAAAACCTAGTCCAACTAAAAGGTTGTCTGTTATGTAGTGCTTTACATTTCCGCCAATCGAGCGATAGGTTTCAAACTGGGCATACCAAGTGTTGTACAGTTCGGAAGGATATATATCACTTTCTCCTACGGATTGGTTATATACATAATTATTATTCGGGCATGACCTATGAAATATAAACGAAACACTTCCACGTGAATAATATATTGTGTATTGAAGATATTGGCTGTTTCCCATATAACCAGAACCTGCACCTAAAATTTGCCCTTTATTTGTATACCCTTGCGCAATTTTCCCATGTGTATAATATCCACCATATTTCCATTGAAGCTGAAAATCTTGGCTCATCTCAAAGTTATTCCATTCAAAAATAAATTCACTTTTTAGATTAAAATCGGGAATTGCAGGAATTAAACGATGTATATCTAAAGGGATACTTTGTTTTACACCAACCGTATAAATTGCCGTATGAAATGGATTTGCGTCGTAATCTGATGAAAAATCATCGAATCCCAATTCTCCATACACTTCAAAACCAACTTTTGGATATGTCCAATACGCAAATAGCGATGCTTTTTGGTCTTCTCCGTCTCCATCTACATCATTTTTATAAAGTCCCTTTGTAAACAAGCGCCCTAAATATTGAATATTTTTAGCTTGCCAGCGTGCAATAAAAATTCTATTTGCTCCAATAGTAAGACCTGGAATAAACACTGGTGTAAAACTTACTGAAAGACCTGTAAGTAAATTATTCTTGTTTTCATTGTTAGAATCTGTAAAATACTCAGACTCCTGCAACATACCCACCCACGTTCGCGCCTCTATGTCTCCAATATACCAATGTAGCCACGGGAGAATGACCTGTTGTTTTCTGATTCCAATGTCAACTTTTGGATAAGTTGCAGCATTGTTGCTTCCGAGCATTGGGTTTAGCCATGCGGGTCCGAGCCACGGAGCTTGTGTTCCAAAACCAACTGTGAATGTGTGCCAAGTCCACCGAATTTCTGTATCTCCCCAATCAAAAGTAAAAAACGGTGAATCGCCGTAACGCTGAACAAGGTCAATACCATTCACAAAATAACTATATTCACTTCCATTCACGCCAGAAAGAAATTCAAATTCCAGATTCTGACTGAATGAGATTTGCGGTTTTAATGTAACTTCAAATCCTAGTGCTTCTAGCCTTGCGCCGCCTGTTAAACTTGTGTTATAGCCTTTTCCTTGCCAGAGTGCGCCATCGTTTTGTCCGTAGGGGGAAGCTGTGTTGTAACTGTTGTACCATTCGGGACCATAAACTTTGAGTTTTACCGAACGGTCGATTCCTTGTAAAAACCAGTTTGTGTTTTGGCTTTTAGATTCCCAAAGTGTCCATTTTGAACCGAGATTGTTTTTTGCCCAAACGTTTTTTTCTGATGCCTCTCCACCTTGAAAAATTTTAGAAAAAGTTCCATCTTCATTTTCTACAAGAATTTCTTCGTCTTGGAATTTCCATTCACTGTCGCTTAATGTTCTAAAACCCAACGTTGGTCGTTTTACAATTCCTTGTAATGAAAGAAAATCAAAATATTCTTCTTCAGCACTTTTTAAAGCCTCTTGAGAAGTCAAAATCGAGATTCCATTCAGCAAAAAAAAACAAACAGGCAAAAACTTAAATCGTTTCATATTGATTTTGAGTATACAAAAACGTGCAAAACTCTTCAATAGATAAAATTGAATCAGCGCAATGCGCACTCTTGACATTGCCTTATTATTTTGTTAAGATGGTGACCTATCCTAAACAAAGTGTTTTGAATAGTTAACCCCCTTGGAACTGCGTATGCAATTCCCATTTTAGTCCATAAGGAGAATCATACAAAAATGAGAAAGTATGAACTTATGACAATTTATCCCACTGAGGATGATAAGTACAAAGTTGGTCTTGACACAATTCGTGCCGACCTTGCAAAATTTGGAGCCGAGATTGAAAGTGAAGAATCTTACGGCGACCGCGACCTTACCTATGAAGTAAAAAAGCACAAAAGAGGGCGTTTTCTTCTATTAAATATCAAAGCAAATCCTGCAAAAATTGTGGAGCTTGATAATCAGTTTAAGTTTAACGAAAATCTTTTAAAATATCTCTTTGTTTTAAAAGAAGAAAAAACTGCATAAACTACACCCGATGGAGGACTGAATGTCAACAGATTTGAATTGCGTGGTTTTGGTGGGACGACTTACTCGCGATGCTGAACTTACTTATCTTCAAAGTGGAAGTGCAGTTGCGCATCTTTCTATTGCTGTGAATAGAAACCGCAAAGAAAATGACCAATGGGTAAGCGAAGTCAATTATTTTGATGTTTCACTTTTTGGAAAATCCGCTGAAAATCTCAAACAGTATCTTACAAAGGGTAAACAAATAGCCGTTCAAGGTGCATTAAAGCAAGACCGCTGGGAAAAAGACGGTCAAAAGTTTAGCAAAGTTCAAATTATTGCAAATAACATAGAACTTTTAGGCGGGCGACAAGATGGAGGAGGAAATTCTTCTGGTGGCTATCAAGCTCGTTTTGCACCACAACAATCGGGAGAACCTGTTCAACCAGAAGGAAATAATGAGCCTTTTGGCGGTGACAATGGGGATTTTCCTGAATACATTCCGTTTTAAGTTAAGGAGTTTTTGAATTATGTCTGACGAAGTTGTCGAAGAAAAAGAAGAAAAGATTGAAGATTCAAATGTACAGTTGCAAGACCAAGGACGCGAAGATGAAAATCGCACAAAGGGTGGAGCAAAAGGGAAAGCGTTTTTCCACAAAAAAGTTTGCCGTTTTTGTGCAAACAAAGCAAAAATCGACTATAAAGATGCGGACGGATTGCGTCGCTTTACTACAGAACGTGGAAAAATTCTTCCGCGTCGCATAACTGGAACTTGCTCAAAGCATCAGAAAGAATTGGCGGTTGCAATCAAAAGAGCACGTGCAATTTGTCTTTTGCCATACGTTGCAGACTAAAAATCGATTTTTAACTGTCGTTTTGAGAGCCAACTCCTGGTAACGCAAAGCGACTAAAACTTGCCCAAAACTTTTAGGGCGTAAACTTGTAAGGAGCTTGAAATGAAAGTTATTTTAAATGATGATGTAAAACACCTTGGCGAAATGGGTGATGTAAAGAATGTTGCTAATGGTTATGCTAGAAACTATCTTTTTCCTCGAATGTTGGCAGTTCCATATAATGTAGAAACTGTTGCATATTTTGAAGGCAAAAAAGCAGAAATTGAAGCTCGCAAGGAGCAAAAACGTGCTGATAGCAAATCTTTAAAAGAAAAGTTGGAAGGTCTTACAGTAGAATTGGTTATGCCAGCGGGTACAAATGGAAAATTGTACGGTGCGGTTACAAGCCATACTTTGTTTGACTATCTTACAAAAAATGGTTATGACATTGAGCGCAAGCGAATTGAAGTTCCTGGACTTACAATCAAAAATGTTGGAAATTACACATTTAAAGTTCACCTTTATGAAGCCGCCCTCGCCGAAGTTAAATTGGTTGTAAAACCTCAAGAAACCGCTTCTACAGAAAAAAAGCCAGCTGCAAAATCACCAAAGCAGAATAACGAAAAAGTTCCTGCTGAAACAGAAGAAAAGGCTGACAGCACAGAGGCTAAAAACTAAGATAAAAAATAAAACTTAGCTTTTTAAAATGATAACCGCAGACATTCCTGCGGTTTTTTTTTGATTCGTGAGGAAAAATGGATTTAAAAGACAAAGTTCTTCCGCATAATTTAGACGCAGAACAAGCAACTTTAGGCGCAATGCTTTTAGATTGGGGGGCGGTAAGTGACGTTGTTACTTATTTGCGTTCTTCTAATTTTTACAGTCAACAAAATCAGGTCATTTTTGAATCTCTTATGGCACTTTTTTCAAGTGGAATCACTGGCGATTTACTGACTTTAATTGACCACCTTACAAAAAATGGAAAATTGGAAGCGGCAGGCGGGGCGGCTTACATTTCATCCCTCACGGATAAAGTTCCAACCAGCGCAAATGTTGACTATTACGCAAAAATCGTCCTTGACCAATCAACTCGAAGAAATCTAATAAAAATTTCTTCTGAAATTAAGGCTGATAGTTACAATGAAACAAAGGAAAGCCGACTTGTTCTTGAAGAAGCCGAACAAAAGATTTTTAAGTTGACTGATGTAAATCAAACTACACAAGTGTATGCGATGAAAGACGTTGTTCCAAAAACGATTCAAATAATCGACACTCGCTATAAAAACAAAAATTCCTATTCTGGAATCCCATCTGGAATTACGGATTTGGACGCGATGACAAGCGGTTTTCAAAATTCAGAAATGATTATAGTTGGTGCGCGACCTTCAATGGGAAAAACAGCTCTTGCACTTTCTATGATGGAATATATTGCGGTACAAAAGGGGATTCCGTGCGGTTTTTTTAGCCTAGAAATGGCGGCTGACCAAATAGGGCAGCGACTTCTTTCTCAAGTGGCGCGGATTCCTGGGGCAAAACTTAGAAGCGGAATGTTAAAAACTGAGGATTTTACAAAATTGCAAGATGCGGCGGGACTTTGCTACGAAGCTCCGCTTTATATTGTTGACACTCCAAATATGAAATTGCTTGACTTGCGGGCAATGGCGCGAAGAATGCGTGTAAACCAAAAAGTGCAAATCATTTTTATAGATTACATTGGGCTTATTACAAGCGAGAACCCCGATGCACCTGTGTACGACCAGCAATCTGCTATTTCAAAGTCGCTAAAAAGTCTTGCCCGCGAACTTGAAATTCCACTCGTTGTTTTGTGCCAGGTAAATCGCCAAGCCGAAGGAAATGAGCCAAACCTTGCCGAACTTCGTGGCTCCGGCTCAATCGAACAAGACGCGGATATGGTCATTTTTATTCACGG
>CALCEK010000025.1 GCA_937900125.1 uncultured Treponema sp.
GGACACGCACTTTTTGAGCAAAATCAGCCTTTAGAAAATTATGAGCATCATATTCAGCGTTTTAAAACTATGGGGCAACATGAATCTGTTTCTCGCTTTTATGAAAATCGAATTGGGCGGTCAAAAGCGTTCATTCATTTGATTTACAACAAGGCAAAAGAAATTTTTCCACAAGTTTTAAACGATGTTAGCGAAAAAGAATTGTACGAGGCAATGAATATTGTTGAACCATCCTTAATTCGTACTGAGGCAGATGAATTTACTTATACTTTTCACATTATCATTCGTTATGAGCTAGAAAAATGTATAGTAAATGAAAGTATAGATGTAAATGACTTGCCTACTCTGTGGAACAAAAAGTACGAAGAGTATCTTGGAATTGCTCCTGCAAATGACCGCGAAGGAATTTTGCAAGATGTTCACTGGTCTAGTGGTTTTGGATATTTTCCAACTTACGCGCTCGGTAATATGTATAATTCTATGTATTACAATAAAATGCAAGAAAGTTTTAGCATAGAAGAAGCGATATTGGCTGGAGATTTTAATAAAATCAATTCTTGGATGAAAGAAAACGTCTGGAAAAAAGCTGATAGGCAAGATGCAAAAACTTGGATTAAAGAAATTACAGGAAGAGAATTTTCTGTAAAAGATTTCTTAGATTACCTAGAGCAAAAATATAGTGAATTATATGAATTATAAATTTAAGATGACAAAAAAAATTTTTTTGCTGCTTACACTTTCTCTTACGCTTTTTGCCACTTTGCCGATTTTTGCAAAGGACACTACCGATTATAATGACCTTGCGGCAAATGGCACGGAAGCCGAGTTTAAAAAAGCATTTTCAAGGAATCCGAGGTTAAATACACAAACTTTTGGAAGCAATAAAGAAACATTTCTTATGCTTGCATTGCAGTACAATCGGGAATTATACATAATTGATTTTTTGATTTCTATGGAATGCGATGTTGCGGCAAAGGCAAAAGATAAACGAACACCGCTTATGTACGCCTGTCAGTATTCTACAGACACTGATGTTGTTGATAGAATTTTGCGAACAGGAGCTTTTAATTCGGTAAAAAAGTCTTTGCTCAAGGCAAAAGATAAAAGCGGAAAAACCCCTTATGACTATGCAAAGCTAAATTCTGTAACAGAAATTTATGAACTTCTTTGTAAATATGTAGCAGACCCCGCTGTAGAAGCACAAAAAAAGGCTCAAGCGAAGGCAGAAAAGGAAGAAGCAAAAAACGCTAAAAAAGCTGGAAATAAAACTGTAGCGAAAGAATCTTTAGAGCAAACTTCTACAACTGATAGCGGTACAGAAGAAAATCCGTCTGAAGCGCAAAATGAAGACGTTTTAGAAGATAATGCTGAAGAACAAAGTGGTGTTCCCCAAAGCGATGATGCTTTAATAGAAGAAAATGATGTAAAAGAAGAATCCTTAAAAGAATCTGAAGAAAATAAAACCGAAGAGGAACAAATTTCCAAAAATGCAGAAGCCGCCTCTCTTTTTGCTATACAACAAGAAACCTCCAAAATAGAAAAAGACTTAAATTCCTACTCCCAATCATATTTGTACGATTACGCGCTTTCAGAATCAGTTCCGCAAGACAATTTAAGATTAAATCAACAAAAACAATTTCTTGTTCCCGAGCCGAATTTAGCTAATGCAAATGGAGTTACGCTTTTAATGACGGCAGCAAAATCTGGCAATGAGTGGGACATAAAAAATCTGTTAAATAGCGGTGCAGATATTCAAAAACGCGACTCTGACGGCTGGACTGCGCTTATGTATGCGGTTCGATACCAAAATAGTCTTTCTGTAGTAGAAACTTTAATCAATAATGGTGCGCATATAAGGGTAAGAAATAATTATAATTCCACTCCTTTGCTTCTTGCAGCTGAGTTTTCGGAAAATCCTGACATAGTAGACAGGCTTTTACAAAATCGGCAAGGTTCTGAAGATGAAGTTTTTAAGGCATTTATCCTTTCTATTACGGGAGCGACTTCAACTAAGCAGGCAAAACTTGCAAAATTGCAGCTTTTTTTGAATATGGATATACCCTTAAATCGTTTGTGGAAAGGAAAAACGCCTTTAATGTACGCCTGTGAATATTGCACAGAAACAAGCGTTCTTTCTCTTTTGATTCAAAATGGTGCTAGGCTTGAGTTGCGCGATGCTGATGGAAACACCGCATTTGATTATGCAAAAAATAATTCTAAGCTTCCACACGATGATGTTTATTGGTCGTTGAACTCGCTTTCACGGTAGGTATTGATGAGAATTACAGGTGGCGTTTTAAAAGGAAGAAAAATCGCTGTTCCAAACGGAAAAATGGCTATTCGGCCTGCTATGGATATGATGCGAGAATCTGTGTTTAACATTATAGCTCCCGTTTTACCCGAAAAATCTTTTTTGGATTTGTTTAGTGGTTCTGGGAGCATCGCGCTTGAAGCTGTTTCTCGTGGGGCAACATCCGTTTCTTTGTGCGAAAAAGACAAGGCAAAAGCTTCGCTTATCTTAAAAAATGTTACTTTAGCTGAGGAACTTGGTGTTCACATTGACTGTCATTTTGTTGCTGTTGAATTATTCTTAAAACGTTATAAGAATCAAAGCGACTTTATTTTTTTAGACCCGCCTTTTCCGTATAAATTTAGAAAGCAACTTTTACAAACAATTTCTGAACGCAACTTACTTTCTCCAAGCGGAATGGCGATTATTCATCATCCAAAAGAAGCCCCGCTCCCCTGCACAATTTTTTCTCTCGAACGTTTTGACCAGCGGGAATACGGTCGTTCTATTGTCGATTTTTTTAGGATTTCCTCAAATTACCAAAATTAAAGGCAACTTGACAAATCAAAATAACAAGTTAAAATAATTGTATGTAGGGATTTTCAATGACGGATGAATTAAAAAAACAAATTGACTGTAAGCAAGGACAAGAAGGGTTTATAAAAGTTACGGATAAACCTGTTTCCGCTCTTTCTGCTCAACAGCGCGTTGTTTTAAATCGCAAGGCAAATGTTCTTTTTAATGAAGGCAAAATTGATATGGCCGAGCGAATTTTCATCACGACTGGTTATTCTGATGGTTTAACAAGGGTTGGTGACTATTATGCGGAAAAAAAAGAATACATAAAAGCCTTAAAAATGTATTTGTTAGCCCATAACAAAAGAAAATCAGACCCATTACTTGAAAAATTTGCCAGTTTAGTTTCTATAATGTTAAAAAGTGAGGATTAAAAAATGAATGATGATGTCAATTTGTTAGATGAAAAAAATCTAAACTCGCAAGCACTTTCCGATAGTTTAATTCAAGAAGAAATAATTTTATCTTCCCCCGATGATTCCTCTTCTGGAGAGATAAGTGAGCTTTCAAAAAAAGGATATTCTTATTTAAAGGACAATCGGCTTTCAGACGCAATTTCTGCGTTTAGTCAAATTTTGGTTCTTGAAGAAAATAATAATTATGCTCTTGTAGGTTTAGGTGACAGCGAACGCAAACAGGGGCATTATAAAGCTGCAATCGAATATTATTCGCGTTGTCTTGCTTGTCATCCTGGAAACAATTACGCGTTGTTTGGAATGGCGGATTGTTACAAGGCACTTAATCAATATCATAAAGCAATAGAAATTTGGGAGCAGTACCTTGTTCACGATGACCGCAATATTACTGTCCTTACGCGCGTAGCAGATGCGTACCGAAAAATTCGTGATTTTAAAAAATCAAAGCAACTCTATTTGCAAGTGCTTGATATGGAAGAAAATAATGCCTACGCTCTCATCGGTTTAGGACATTTGCATTACGATTTTAAAGAATACAAAGACGCACTTTATTATTGGACAAGAATGTTAGATTCAAATCCGCAAAATGTTGATATCAGGGTGCTTACATCCATTGGAAATTGTCACCGAAAATTAAAAACTTTTGACAAAGGATTGATCTATTTTGAAAAAGCACTTCAAATGGATTCTCGCAATTTTTACGCACTGTTTGGAATGGCGGATTGCTATCGTGGGTTGAATCAACAGTTCCGCTCTGTTGAATATTGGAATCGTATTTTGGAAATGGATCCAAATAACAAAGTAATTCTTACGCGCACAGGCGATGCGTATCGTAATACGGGCGACTATAAAACGGCAACTGAATATTATAACAGGGCAATGGACATTGATTTTGATATTTATGCTGCGTTGGGATTAGCTTTAATTTGTAAAGGCGAAGGCAAATACGAGGAAGCAATTGAGCGGCTCACTCGCCTTATCCGAAACGATGAAAAAAATTACCGATTATACATAGATGTTGCCGATTGTTATTTAAAACTGAATCGTAAACAAGATGCTATACAAACGTTGCAGTCGTATCAAAAATTTGGATTAAGAAGTCAAGCCATAACCGAGATGCTTGATAAACTTGAAAATGACAAACCGTTGTTTTAGTTTTTGATGACGGATAAAATTGTACTTTCTGGTCTTTTGCCAGAAGAAATATGTGAAAAATTACAAATTACCCCTGCTTTTCGTGCTAAACAAATATTTTTGTGGATTTCAAAAGGTGTCGATTCTTTTGAAAAAATGACAAATCTCGATAAGTCAACACTCGAAAAACTTTCTCAAAAGGCACTTATTTTTTCATCAAGAGTAAGTTCCATTTTAAAAGACCCTGATGGAACTATAAAATTACAGATTACTTTGCAAGATGACCGCGCCGTAGAAACCGTACTTTTAACCGATTCCTCTGGAAGAAAAACCGCTTGTGTAAGTTGTCAGGCTGGATGTGCTATGAAATGCGCATTTTGCCAAACTGGAACTTTAGGGCTTGGCAGAAATTTAACAGCTGGCGAAATTGTAGAGGAATTTCTATTTTTGGAAAAACAAGCTGGAAAGTTAGACAATATTGTTTTTATGGGAATGGGAGAACCTCTGCAAAATCTAAAAGCTATACAAAAAGCGGTACAAATTTTATCTCACAAACAAGGTCGTGCTTTAAGCACAAGAAGAATTACTATTAGTACCTGCGGAATTGTGCAAGGAATTTATGATTTAGCGGATAGTGGCGAAACAATGCGGTTGGCTTTGTCGCTTACAACTGCAAATCCAGTTTTGCGGGAAAAACTTATGCCCGTAACAAAAACAAATCCCCTCACCGAATTAAAAAAAGCCTTACAATATTATATTCAAAAAACAGGAAAGCGTGTAACTTTAGAAGCAGCCCTTTTAGCGGGCGAAAATACATCAAAAGAAGATGCAAAGTTGCTTATAGATTTTGCCACAGGACTTGATGTTTACATAAATTTGATTCCGTGGAATCCTGTTCCAACGCTCCCCTTTTCTACTCCTAGCCATACAGAATGTGAACGTTTTATGACTATTTTAAGACAAGCAAATCTTAATGTAAACTTAAGAACCCGACGCGGTACAAAAATAGGCGGAGCTTGCGGACAACTTGGAAGGTCAAAAGTCGATTCTTGACAAATCGCTATGTCATATTATAATAGAATAAAAGTGCATCTAAAAATGCAAATGTGTGGTCAAAAATAGATATTGTCAAAAAGCGGAGTGGTTTTTATGCAAAAGAAAATATATGTTGCTGGAATGGATGATGATGCAAGTGCGGCAAAAGTTTCAGAAGAAATAAAAAAAATAGCAGGTGTAACTTCTGTTGTTGCAACTCCTGCAAAATGCCAAATTTGTGTCGATTTTGATGATGAATCGCAAGAAGCAGCTATAAATGGCGCAATAGAAGCAAGTGGTATTGTTGTTTTAGGTTAAAATTAGCTTAAAATGAAAATAACTGTCCTTGATGGATTTGCCCTAAATCCTGGAGACCTTTCTTATGATTCTCTTAAGGAATTTGGTGAGGTAAAAGTTTATCCTCGTACAAATGCGGAGGATGTTGTTTCTAGGATTGCAGATTCTGAAGCGATTTTGTTAAACAAAATTTGCATAACAGAAGAGATTCTTTGTCAATGTCCAAAGTTGCGCTATATTGGTGTGCAGGCAACAGGATTTAACGTAATTGATTTAGTTGCTTGCAAAAAACATTCAGTTACGGTAACAAATGTTCCTTCGTATTCTACTTCTGCTGTTGCGCAGTTGACTTTTGCATTTATTACGGAATTTGCAAGCCGAGTTTCTGTTCATAATGAAAGCGTTTTTTTAGGCGATTGGATTTCTTCTCCTGATTTTTGTTACTGGAAGACTCCGTTGTGTGAATTAGAAGGTAAAACTCTTGGCATTTTTGGATTTGGAAATATTGGGCAACGTGTAGAACGAATTGCTTCTGCATTTGGAATGAATTGTATTGTTACTACACGCACTCCGAATCCTCAGATAAAAAATCCCGTTGATTTTGAAACTCTCCTTAAAGAAAGTGATTTTTTGACTTTACATGCTCCACTCACCCCAGAAACACAAGGTATAATCAGTTCAAAAACTATTTGTAAAATGAAGCCTTCTTCTTTTTTGATAAACACAGCTCGCGGTGCGCTTGTACAAGAGGAGGAACTTTCTTATGAACTTTTACAGGGAACAATTCAAGGTTATGCCGCAGATGTAATTTCAGAAGAGCCAATGAATCCCAAAAATCCGCTTTTAAAAGTTCCAAAGGGAAAAATCATTTTAACTCCGCACATTGCTTGGGCTGCTGTTGAAACAAGAAAACGACTTTTAGAAATTGTTGTAGAAAATTTGCGTTGCTTTTTAAATGGAAATCCGCAAAATGTCGTAAGCTAACTTCCCACTAGACAAATGAGTTGATATTTACTATAGTAGAGTTTAAAAATACTTTTAACGGCTTTGTAAGAGAGGATTCTATGGGAAAGACAATTGCGCAAAAAATTTTTGAGTCGCATTTAGTGGATAAACCCTTTGAGGGAACAAATATTTTACGGCTCGACCGTGTTTTTTGTCATGAAATTACAACTCCTATTGCTATAAACGATTTAGTTGACCGCAAAATGGATAAGGTGTTTGACCCAACAAAAATAAAAGCAGTAATTGACCACGTTACTCCCGCAAAAGATTCAAAATGTGCCATGCAGGAAAAAATTCTTCGCGATTGGGCAAATCGTAACAATATCAAAGATTTTTTTGACATTGGTTCTAATGGTGTGTGCCATGCAATTTTCCCTGAAAAAGGCTTTGTCCGACCAGGTTTTACTGTAATTATGGGTGATAGCCACACTTGTACACATGGTGCATTTGGGGCGTTTGCAGCGGGTGTTGGCACGACAGACCTTGAAGTTGGCATTTTAAAAGGTGTCTGTTCATTCCGCGAGCCAAAAACTATTAAATTTATCTTAAATGGTAAGCTAAAAAAT
>CALCEK010000026.1 GCA_937900125.1 uncultured Treponema sp.
TTTGCTGTAAGAAGTGCCATCGCTAATACTTTTAGAATCCACGTGAATGTGCGGAAGCGAATGGTCTTGCGCCGAAAGTGCAAGTGCTTTTTCGCCAGCCTCTTTTGGCAAACTCAAAAGACAAAACATATCAGCCATGTCGATTGCGTCAACCTGTTTTTCGCGAATGTGGAGCAACTTTGAAAAAAAGTTTGCAATGCGTCGCGGATTGTAGCCATCTTTCCAACCCATTTGCACGTAAAGCCGAATTTGATTTTCGCCCAAAATTGCTCTGCGTTCTCGCCTTTCGCCGTCTGCGCGATTTTTGCGTTCTGTTTTGAATTTTCCAGTTCCAGAGGAATTGATTTTTCCGTAGCGATTTTTGTTTAATTCGCGTCCGTATGTTGCGGCCAAAAGTGAGGCGACTACTTCTTGGGGATTTTGTCCCTTGCACAACTCTTCGGCTAATTTGTCAAACACCGGGTCGCCTTTTTTTAGAGAAGTTTGCACCGCTACATTTTCGACCTCATTTTTTACTTCCGCATTTTCTTGGGCAATAGAATTTTCTGCTTTTTCTACACCACTTGCGCTTTGCGCACTCTTAGATTCAAGACCAATTTTTTCTTTAACTTCGCTAAAAAGTCTCTGTTTTTTTGCTTCGATAATTTCTTCAACCGAAGGAACATTTCCCTCAGTCATTTCACCTTTCGCGCTTCGCTTTATGGCAGCCTTTAAGTAATTTAATTTTCGCCTTGATTCTTCGGGACGAACAAAAGTTACAGCCATACCGCTAGACCCCGCCCGTCCAGTGCGACCAATGCGGTGTACATAGGTGGGACCATCAAAAGGAAGGTCATAGTTTACAACGTGCGTCAATCCGCCAATGTCAATTCCCCGCGCCGCTACATCTGTCGCCACCAAAATTCGAATCCGCTTTGCTCTAAATCGGGACAAAATTTTTTCCCGCTGACTTTGCGGAATGTCCCCATGCAACGCCGCCGAAAAATATCCGCGTTCTTCAAGTGCGCGACTTACTGTGTCGGCATCAGTTTTTTTCTGAACAAAAACAAGCCCGTAAAAATCAGGCGAAATATCTATTAGGCGAACAAGTGCTTCGGTTTTTTCAGTTTCGCGAACAATCCAATATTTTTGCTCAATCAAAAGTGGTTCTTCGCTTTTTCCTTCTTCCTCCACAATTTCGTAATCGCCCATAAATTTGTCTGCGATTTTTAAAATCGGTTTTGGAACTGTCGCACTAAAAAGCAAAACTCGGCAATTTGGATTTGCACTTTCAAAAATATGCTCGATGTCTTCAACAAAGCCCATGTCCAAAAGTTCATCGCCTTCATCAAGAATAAAAAAATCAATTTTGCTGATGTCTAAAACACCGCGCTCCATCAAATCTTGCACACGCCCTGGCGTTCCCACTACAATTTCAACACCGCGTTTTAACGCACGGATTTGCTCTCCCATAGAAGCCCCTCCGTACACAACCGCTGTGCGTGGCCAAGTGCCACTTGTAAACGATGCCATTTCTGCGCAAGTTTGCATAGCAAGTTCCCGCGTTGGCTCTAGGATAATTGCCCGAACAAAATCGCTTTCGTTGCGCAAAGTTTGCACGAGTGGAAGTCCAAAAGCGGCAGTTTTTCCCGTTCCTGTGCGCGCTCTCGCAATTACATTTGCCTCTCCACCCAAAAGTCGCGGAATCGCAAGCACCTGAATCGGTGACGGATGCACAAAGCCTTTTTTTTGAATCGCCGTAAGGGTGATTTCGTCCAACCCCAAATCTTCAAAAGAAATTTCTTCTGAAGAAAAATTTTTTTCCTCTTCAATTACTGGGGAAGTGTTTTCGTTTTCTTCCATAAATAGATTCCTTGTAGCACATCTATTTAAAAAACCGCGACCTTTTACCCAAATCTTATTAAAGTTAGTGAAACTTTGTTGACTTTTTTTGCGGGAATAAAACTTCCCTTATAAACTCATAGCGATTCAAAATTGATATGCTTTGAAATTTTCGCAAAGTTTATCGTTTTTTTGAAATAAATGCAAGTGGGGGCGGCGGGGACGGCGGAAGATGTGTTTTGTTTGCTTAATGGAATTGCGTAGCAATTCCCAATCCGTGTGACATTCCTTTATATTGTCACACGGATTCGATTTTTCTACGGAAAATCAGTTTTTATTGTTATCGTTTTCGTCATATTGAGCGGCATTGCCCGCGAAATATCTGCGTTTTCTTAGCGTCGCCACAGCGAGCATTGCTTTTGCAAAGACCGCACAGATTCTTTGGAGTTTCACTCCTCAAGAAATGACACGCAAAAGGGCAGAGTTTTAAAATTTTACGAAAACTAATTATTGTCTGCTGAAAGCTCATTTATTGCGCTGTCTAGCCACGGAATGCGGTTTACAATAAATTGTTTGTCGCACTCTAATTCTGCTTCGTAACTTCCGAGCGGAATCCCTCCGACAGAAATTTGTTCCCCTAAAATGTCCCAGCGGATAAAATTGATTTTTTGAGAAATTGCAATGCTTTCCGCATACTCGTCCATTTTCCCGTCAATCGTTCCCGCAAGGTCCAGATAAGAAGTCAGTTTTTCCCACTGAGATTTCACTTCCTCAACAAATTCCGCCTTTTTCAAAAGTTCCGCAAAATACCATCCATTTACGCACCAATAATCAGCGGGACGTGGTCGGCTTTTGTAATACCAACCGATTCCGATGCTCCACTCAAAATCCCAAACGGGACCCATTACAAGTTTGCTTGAATCATCAGAAGTCTTTTTGCTGAAAAAATAGTTCGTGTCAAGATTCGCAATGATGTTGTGCGCTAAGAACCAACGGGCAAAACTTTCGACATCAATGTACTTTTGCCAATCATCCTCTGAATCCGAATCATACAATGCCGATTCAAACTTGTTGATGTTTTCTTCAAAATACTCCATGTACGAATCAAAATCTGTATCGTCAGTTTTGGGAAATTTGAATGTGTAGGGATATTGTTTTTTTGCTGATTTAAAATATTTCGGCTCGCTTGCGTAATAACCAGGGTCATATTCCGCGACAAAACCAATTCCGCCATCATCTGTCGCTTCTTCGTTTACGGCAAGACGCTCACTTCCTTCTTTCACAGAATCGGTCAAACAATAATTCCCTAGATATTCGCCGTTTAAAACGACATCGACAAATTCTGAATGAGGAATATACAAATTTTCGTTTCCTTCAATCCCGTTAAACAATGAAGCCGTAAAAAATCCGATTTTGTTTCGCAAAAGCGTTTTGTCACAGTAGCCCGCAAGTAGAACCCAGTTCCTGTCTTTGTTTTCCGATGAATCTGTGTCGAGCAGGTTTGCCTCTTTGGTTTTGGGGAGTTTTAGTTGGCTCTGTTTGCACAATACGATGAAATATGCTAAAATTATGTCATAGGAGCGTAAAATGACCGTAAAAGAGATTGCAGACGAGCTGAAAAAACTCACAAAAGAGGAACTGAACGAAATCATAGCCATGTTTGGAGGGTCCGAGATATATCAGGAGGAGACGAAAGACGAATTCATGATGAAAAAACGGTTCTCCAACGGAATTTTCTGCCCGCACTGCCTCTCTCGTCACGCCATAAAGAACGGACACAG
>CALCEK010000027.1 GCA_937900125.1 uncultured Treponema sp.
AATTTTACCATTTTATTTGAACGCTGTAAATTCCTGAGTTTTTAGACAATCTCCCTCAAAAAAAAAGAAAAATTCCTACATTCTAACGGTTTCTACCATATATCGAATGGATTTTCCAGTGTCGTCTTCTAGGGTTTTTTCTATTATAAACACAACGCTTTTGCCCGTTTTGTCGGTAAAAATGCGGTCTATTGTGTAGTTTGAAATACCTTTGCGGCTAAAATTTGGCGTTCCAACTTGTTTAGAAAGTAAAACTGTGCCGTCTTTGTCTTTTTTTTCAAAAACAATGTAATATTTTGAACTTACATTTTTGCCTTTGCCTTCGTAAGTGGGAACTAATTTTACGTGATAAAATGCGGAATCTTCATCATCGCTTTCAAAATCTTTAAAGACAATTTCTTCTTTTGCTTCTGTGTTAAATCCGCGTGTGTACAAAAGATTTTGTGCAGAGGATGGCTCGCAATTGTATTTTGCAGTTTGCCATTCGGTTTTTTCGCGTAACTGTTCAAACGCTTTTTTCCCAGAAAGGTTAGATGTTTTTTCGCTCGCTTCGATTTTAAAAACGCCACCTTTTACATAGTCATTTTTTTCAACATCAACTGTGTAAATTTCGGCCCAAGCCTGATATGATTTATCGAGTTTGCCATATTGGGCAAAAATATATGTTTTGCCGTCTTCAGAAAAACCAATGTCCGTAAAGACGGCCGCATCTCCTGCAAAAAGCATAAAAGTAGAACAAAGTGAAACAACAAATGCTGAGAGTCTTTTCATACAGCCTCCATTTGTTTTGAATATCGGAAAAAATTAAAAATTCTTTAGTGCTAATTGTGGGAACAGGTGGCGGAGAGGACAGCTGTAAGGGGAAGATTGCGTTTTGAACTGACTCCGCTGCTCCCAAAAAATAACACGCGCAAAGCTTTGCACTTTACTAAAAAATGCTCTTGTTATATTCTAAAGGTATGACAATTAGGACTCGGAACAGGCTGTTTTTTATTTTTTTTGCCCTTGCCTGTTTGTGCGCAATAATAAACGGAATCTATTTGGTGTGGGGATTCTTGCAAGGAATGGTGAGTGCGCCCGTTGGTGCAGTTCGGACTTTTTATCTTTTTTCTAAAATCATACCGCAAAATTTTACGGCAACAATAATTGCCACTTCATTTTTTGCGTTTTATGTTCCAGTTGTTGTCGCTTTTTTGTACTTTGGATTTGAAAAAACGCAATCGCTAGAAATAATTTATTTTTTTGCATTTTTGATTGGTTGTTTATTTGAAGTTTCTAGGCTTTTAGTTCCAATCGATTCTCTTTGGCGAACAACTTCTTCTCCGCTTTTGGTGATTGGGCGAATTGTGATTGCGGGGCGAGTGTTAGCTCCCATAGGACTTTTGTTTGCCTCACTTTTTTCTTCAAATGACCAACGGCAAAATGTTGAGCGCAATTTTGTGATAATGGTTGTGATTGCCATTCTTGTGGGAAAATTATTTCCGCTAAACACAATGAAAACAACAACAACTTGCACAGTTCAATGGGGCTACACAAAATTATTTTCCACACTCAGATTTTGCATTTTGTTTGTTACCGTCCTAACGCTATTTATTTCTTCCTACAGAAACAACAGTCCCGAATTCAAAAATGAAAGTGTCGGTTGCCTTAGTTTAGAAAGCGGCTACTATTTTTTGTGCGCCGCTGACAATTACGTTTTTTTAATTTTAGGCTCCATTCTTTTAACCTTAGGCACATTTTTATATCTCCGCGCGATTCACAGCATATACCTATGGCGATAAAAAATTGGGTGTCATTACAAAAATAGGGTTGCAACTCCGCCGATTAAAATAGGGATAAAAACGTTGTCAAAATCTTTTAGGGGGAGAACTTCTATTAACATTCCAAAAGTTGCAAGCAGTAGAGAAAGCGCGGTGTTTTTCCCCGCCAGAAAGGACGAAATAAAAATCGCCAAAAAACACGTTAGGCTTCCTTCTGCAGTTTTTCCTTGCGCAAAGGGAATTTGCACTTTTCCCCATAGTTTTCCGCTCAAACTAGCAAGCCCGTCTCCAAATGCAAGCGCGTATATTCCGATTGAAGCGGGGAGGGGAGGGTACAAAAGCGCGCAAATTAAAATACCAGTACACAATGTTACAGGCCCTAAAACGAATTTGTTTTCATCGCGTTTTCTAGCAGCGGTTGCCGTTATTGTAGAAACAAGCGGTACATTTTTTCCATTTAAACGCAAAAATTCACAAATCGTGTAAAAAATCACGGCAAAAACTAAAAGGGATAAAACAAGCCTATAAGAAAGCGAAAGAAAAAGCGGAAGTAGCGCACTGCATAAGTGTATGGCTTTTCTAAAAACCTCTTTTGCAATGTCATTTAGCTTTTGTCTACTTAAAATGCCTTCTCTTTCGCACGGAATCATTACTCAAGCCCCTTTTCTCCAAGCATGGATTTTGGAATTTGAGTATAAATTTCACTTTCGTATCCGAGATTTGGATTTGTAATGTACTTGATATTTTGTTCCGCCAAATTTGAACCTTCAAGGCGCACCATTGTAGTCTGATTTCTTGTGAGTGCGTCCCAAGCGCGTAAACTGTTTTGCAAATTGACTATAGATTGCGCATTTGCTTTGCTATCTCCTGTGCTTGATGCGATTCGGCTTAGGGTAACACCAAGATTGTTTGTGGCTTTCATATATGTATCAACCAAATCGCCTTGGTCTTCCCGAACTTGTGGCAAAAGAACATCGTGTAACGTAAACTCATTGTCTAATATGCTCAACAATTTTTTGTAGTACCCCTCGGCTGCGTAATTGTCATTCCTAAGACTTAAAGTGTTTGCCAAAGCCAAAAGCAAATGGGTGTCCGTAGGATTATTGTCCAAACTTCGGATAAAAGAACCCAATGCTTCAGAATAATTAGAAGATAAATACTGAATATAACCGATTTTGTACCTTACGCTAGAAGTGTCATTTTTATTGTCAACAGCTTTTTGGTACTGCGTCAACGCGGAATCAAGTTCGCCGCTAACAAAATAATAAATGTCGCCTAAATCAGCATAAAGTTTTCCAATGTTTTCATCGCTTGCAAAACCGCTAGAGGCAAATTCGGCTTCATACAAATCAATTCCGTCCCCATAGGTAGTTTCGGCAAGAATGTACTCTTTTTGGCTCTTGTAAATTTCTCCTAAAAGGCGGAATGTGTTTATATATTTGTAAGTGTCGCGGTGATTTCTGTATGTTTGATTTTCAAATGCAGAAATCGTGTTTTTTAAAAGACTGATTGCGTATGAATCGTTATTTGTAAAAATAAAATACCGCCCCATATTGTAAAGCGCAACAGGATTTGTTTGGTCTTTTTCAACCGCCTTTTCTAGCAAATCCCGAACATTTTCTATGTCACTGCGCAATTTTTCTTCGGCAGGACTCAAAAGCCCAAATCGTTTATCCATAAGATAGCCACTCAATTCTGTTGTGTCTTGGGCAGAAAGATTTTTTAACTTTTTGGGATAAAAATAATTTTTGTAATTTAAAACCTGCGACAAACTGTCTGTGCGAATATAATAGCGCATTTGCCGCGCATAATAGGTGTCTAGCGCAGAAGAGTTTCCGCCGTAAAGCTCAAGCAAAAGGTCGTATTGTTCCTTTGCAAGTGCGTATTTTGAAGAATCCGCGTTTGTTGCCCATTCAAGATACAAATCGCCTAAAGCCAAAATTGCGTCGCTGTCATTTATGTGATAATCCAAAACTTCGCGTTTTAAAATGCGCTCGGCTTCTTCATAATTGTAAAGGTCGTACAATTCCATAGATGCCCATTCAAGCCCTGCCGTTTTGTCGTGCTTGTAACGGTCTAAAATTGCCTTGTACATTGTTCTTGCGCGTTCGTATTGTTTGTGTTCGCGATAAGAACGTGCATAATTAAAGAACCATTTTTTTACTTTCCTATAAATTTGCGCTTCGTTAAATTTGTCTAAGGATTGCGGATATTGGTCTTTTTGTATGAGCGCGTATCCTTCTTTATAAAGCGAAGAAGCTTTTAGCGGATTGTAAATGAATGTTCTTCCTGCAAACCACAAAATCATTATAAGAACAGCGGCTGCGGCGGTTAAAATCGCGCCAGGAATAATTCGGTTTTTAAGCTGATATTCCATTGACTGCTTGTAGGCTTCGTATTCTGTGGCACTTCGGCGTTCAAAATCGCGCGGAACAGAAAGAGAAATATCGAGCATTTTTTCAAGTTCAGCGGCAAGTTGACGCGCTGGAACTTTTCTTAGGACTTTTTCAAGAATCTCAAAAACCGCATCGTCTGTAAACTCATTTTTTACAACCATGTCCTCAAGGGCAATGCGAACATTTAGCGGATAATCCGCAAGATTCTTTAAAAATTGCTTGTATTCGGTGTCTGTAAAAGTATTTTTTGGTCTTCCGTCTTCTGTAATTGCATCTTTAAAATCGGGACGCGCAACATCAGGTTTTTGTGTCCCTTGAATGTCGCCCGAAAATCCTGGAATGCTATAATCTTCATCGTCGTCTTCGGAAAAAGACACATCTCCAAGTTCAAAGTCGGTGTCATTTTCATCAGAAAAATTCACATTGTCCATTGCGGAAGTGTCAAATGAATCTAGTTCGTCATCAGGAACGCTTTCCTCAGAAAAATCCATAGGAGGCACAGCTTCTAAATTGGGAAGGTTTTCCATTGGATTTTCGTTATCAATGTCAGCGGAAAATATGTTGTCGTCAATTTGCGCATCTTCTTGATTTTCCGATTCTTCTTCATTTTGAGGGGATTCTTCGTTTTCATCAAAAGAGAAATTGTCTAAGTCGCCTAAATCAATGTTATCAAAACCGTCAAGTCCTTCTGTATTAAAATCTTGGTTTTCTTCTGCGCTAGAATCTTCTTCGTTTGCTTGTGAAAAATTCTCTTCTTCTACACCGTCTTCGCTTTGCGCTTCAAAAGAGTCATTTTGTTCGCCCTCATCAACGGGAAAATTTTCAGAAAGATTTTCGCTTTGTTCAGTGGGGCTTTCTTCAAAATTGTCAAACTCCTCTGGTAAAGAAAACTCTTCCCCATTTCCAGATTCTTCGGCGGTGTTTTCGGATTCTTCAATTTGTTCTTCCTGAAAATTGTCTGCCTGCGCGTCTTCGGAATTTTCTGAAGAATCTGCTATAATTTGCTCATCATCTTGATTTTCCTCTGGAGAAATTGTTTCGCTAAAATTGTCAAACTCCTCTGGCAAGGCAAACTCTTCTGGAGAAGAAAAGTCTTCCTCGCTTCCAGATTCTTCGGCAGTGTTTTCGGGTTCTTCGATTTGTTCTTCCTGAAAATTGTCTGTTTGCGCGTCTTCGGAATTTTCAAAATTGCTTAAATCAAAATCGTCTAGCGGAGGAAGCGCGGTGTCCTCTGTAGATTCTTGAGAATCATCAAAAGAACCGAATAAATCCTGTACATCTGTATTGTTAGTTTCTAGCGGTGGCTCATCGGGAATTTCGTTAAACTCCGCAGGAATCCCGTCATTCATATTTATGCTGTTTGGAGAAGAAAGTCCCGCAACATCTTCCGAAAAATCGGGTTCTGTTTTGCCTTGCTCTTCAAACTCGCTTAAATCAATGTCATCAGAATCAAGCGCATTTTCTGAAAATAAACTTGAAACGTCTGGCACTTGGTCAGAAGTGTCATTCATTGCGGCAATTTCTGCATCGCTTAACTGAGGCATTCCGCTTATAAAATCTTCAGAATCGTCCCTATCTTGAACGTCTGGCGGAATTGAAACCGTAACAGGCTTTTCTCCGCGTGCAGCACGGACTTTTACTTCGTCCCCGAGATTTAACATATCCGAATTGAATTGCTTCAGTTGATTTCGTCCTGGCATAATTCTTGATTATACTCC
>CALCEK010000028.1 GCA_937900125.1 uncultured Treponema sp.
ATCGTTTGAACAAATTTTTACTTCATTTTGGAAAAATTCGGAGGTAAATGCAAACATTCCGCTGTTCCAAAAATATTTTCCGCTTAAAAGATATTCTTTTGCGGTTTCAAGGCTTGGTTTTTCCTTAAAATGTGCAATCTTAAAAACATCTGAAAATGTTGAAAGGTTTTCGCCTTGTTTTATGTAGCCATAACCTGTTGCAGGAAAAGTTGGCGGAATTGCGTAACAAACAAAATTGCCTTCTTTTGCCGCAGAAAATGCTTTTTCGCTATCGAGTACAAAATTTTCAATTGGAGAAATTATATGGTCGCTTGCAAGCGTTAAAATTGTGTGTTCTGTGTTTTGAGAAGTATGTTCTAAATATTTACAGACTAAAAAAAGGGGAGCGCAAGTATGTCGCGCACAAGGTTCTGCAATAATTACAGTTTGTTTTAAGATTTGAGTTTTTTCTTTTTCGCTTAAAGTTTGACCTAAAGCGTAAACATCTTGGGCTGTTTTTTCAAGCAGATTCTTTTTTGTAACAATTACAATTTTTCCTATGGGATTTAAGGCTAATGAACGGATTATTGCTAATTGCAAAAACGAACGCCCGTCTTGTAGTCGCATAAATTGTTTAGGATTTTCTGGCGTAGATGCAGGCCAAAGCCTTTCTCCAATGCCCCCTGCTAAAATGATAATGTCTGAAAACGAACAGTTTTGTTTTTGCAAAACAGCAAACTCCTCAAAATGCCCTAGAAAAAGTTCCCTTTAACTTAGGTTAAAAACAATATAAAATGAATCTTTCAAAATGTCAAATATGGGGGTAAAATGTATTTGAGGATAAGTGTTGTAATTCATTGTAATACAATGAATTATTTGACTTACCCCCCCCCCTAGTATATTTTTTATTTTTTAAAGAAATAAGCGCAAAATGTTTTTATCCGATTCATAAACGAAGTTTCAACTCGGTCGCGCAAAAAAAAGATGCTTGGGGCATTTACCGCTCCAACTCCGTACAAAACCCATTGATTGTCAGCCTTAAAAATGACAACAACAGACTTCATTTTTTCAGGTCCAACGCAATTAAATTTATCATAGTAGCGCAACTGATTTAAATTTGTAGAAATATAGTAGAAGGTGTCAGCGGTTTGTTCCGTTTCAATTCTGGTGTTAATCACCCCAAATGGTTCCATTTCCATATTTGCCAGCACAAGCGAATTTTCGCCTTTTTTTTCTGAACTAACTATTGCTACTGAAGAATAAAGGTCATACCATTCCTTAGCTCGCTCGGAATAATAAGGAATCCCCACGTAAGATTCAATGTCCATAATTTTATCTGAAAATGTATCCAAAAAGTTTTCATTTTCTTCATAGGGGTAAAGCTGAATTATTTCTGCAACGTATGCGGGTTTTAGATTTTTTATAACATTAAGTGCCTTTTGCATTGCAGGATTTGAAGAAACAATCGATAACTTTTTGTAAGAATCGAGATTTCGAATCACAGTTTTTCCTTCCGAAAGCTGATTTCGTTCCGATGAAGAAAGTTTGTCATTAAAACATTTTGGAACATTTGCATAAGAAAAGGCAATAAAAGTTGCAAAGACCGCAGTGAAAAAAAATCGTTTTGCTCGTAACATAGTTCCTCCAATAATACTTACAAAATAATTTTCTGTAAAGGTTGATATTCTTTATTTGTGTAAACACCAAAGCTGTGGTATAATTACAAAAGGGAATCTCTAAAAATTGCAATTTTTAGAGGTAACTTTGAAAATGCGACCTTCTAAGTCGTTGTATTTTAACGACTTAGAACTCGACGGCATCTCGAAAAAATTATTTAAAACGAGTTTTTCAAGATGCCCAAAAAACTAAACTTAAAAGAGGAGGTGCAATGCCATAATGCCAATTTCTTCCTATATAAAAGAAACTATGAGCAGTAAATCTGCTGGTGCAATCCGAAAAATGTTTGAAGAAGGTCTTCGCTTAAAAAAAATGTATGGAGAAGATTCTGTTTTTGATTTTAGTTTAGGAAATCCTGATTTAGACCCTCCAAAAGAAGTTCAAGCGGCTTTTGAAAAAGCTGCAGCTCTAAAAGAAAAAAATGTGCATGGTTATATGCCGAACGCTGGCTATCAATTTGCCAGAGATGCTATGGCAGAAAAGACAAGCAAAGAGCAGGGGGTGGCGGTTGATGGTTCTTGCGTAATTATGTCGGTTGGTGCCGCAGGAGCATTGAACACAGTTTTTAAGGCTATTTTAAATGTTGGCGATGAAGTGATTGTTCCCTCTCCATTTTTTACGGAATATCGGCATTATGTAAACAATTTTGGCGGAGTTTTGCGCGAAGTTCCCTGTAAATCAGATTTTTCTCTTGATGTAAAGGCGATTTCTGATTCTCTTACAGAAAAAACGGCAGCTGTTCTTATAAATAGTCCAAACAATCCCACTGGTAGAATCTACACAAAGGCGGAAATTGTTGAACTTACAAATGCGCTTTCTTCTCACGCTGAAAAAATTGGACGAATGCCGTACCTTATTTGTGACGAACCGTATCGCGCCATAACTTACGAAAACAAAGAAGTTGTTTCAACGTTTCCTCTATACAAAAATTCGGTTATAGTTACATCCTTTGCAAAAAATTTAAGTTTACCAGGCGAAAGAATTGGTTACATTTGCGTAAATCCGCTTTGTAACGATAAAGAAGAATTTGTTGCCGCTTGCATTTTTGCTACACGAATATTAGGTTTTGTAAACGCTCCCGCTTTAGCGCAAAGAGTTGTTTCATATTCTTGGAATGCAAAAGTCGATTATTCAAGCTATGAAAATCGGCGCAATAATTTACTTTCAATCTTAAACGAAGCTAAAATTGAACACGTAAATCCAGAGGGAGCTTTTTATCTTTGGTGCAAAGTTCCCGATTCGTTTAAAGGCGATGATGTTGATTTTTGTGAGCATTTAAAACGTTTTATGATTCTTGCAGCTCCTGGAAGCAGCTTTGGCGGTTCTGGCTGGTTTAGATTGGCATACTGCGTTTCTGAACAGACAATTATAAATTCTAAAAAAGCATTTTTAAGCGCGATGTCGAGCTTGGAGGTAAAAGAATGAAAATTTTAATGGTAAGTGCAGAAGTTGTTCCTTACGCAAAGACGGGTGGACTTGCTGATATGGTAAGTGCATTGGCAATTCAGCTTACAAAAATGGGGCATGATGTAAAAATTGTAATGCCGCGTTATTACAAAATTGACAGGAAAAAATTAAAGCAGTTGATTGGACCAATGGCTATTGCAGCAGGTCAAACAGAAACTTGGTCAGCTGTATATTATACTTCTATGCCTGATTGTCCCGAATTGCCCGTTTACTTTATTGACCACGAGCAATGCTTTGGTCGAGAAGGAATTTACGGAACAAAAATGGAATCTGATTTTCATGATAATCCCTATAGGTTTTCTGTATTATGTCATGGAGCGTTTCAACTTTGTAGAAAATTAGGTTGGTATCCAGATATTGTTCATGCGCACGACTGGTCAACCGCTTTAGCCCCAGTTCTTTTAAAGCACGTTTGCCGTTATTGTGGTTTTGAACGAACAGCGAGCGTTATAACTATTCACAATCAGGGCTATCAAGGTCAGTATGGAAAAGATCAATTTCCTGCGTTGGGCATTGATTGGGGGCTTTTTTACGGAGCGGGCTTTGAGCATGAAGGCGGAATTAACTTTTTACAGGCGGGCGTTTCTAGCGCGGACATGATAACAACTGTTTCGCCAACTTATGCGTATGAAATACAAACTCGCGAAGGCGGTTTTGGAATGGACGGTCTTTTGCGAGTTCGCACTGATGTCCTTAAAGGAATCTTAAATGGTGCTGATGTTTCACAATGGAATCCACAAAAAGACACAAGAATCCCTTTTCAATATTCTGTTGAAGATATGTCTGGTAAGGCGAAATGTAAAGCGGAGTTACAAAAACGAATGGGGCTAGAGGTTAATCCCGAAATCCCGATTGTTGGAATTGTAACACGTCTTGTTGACCAAAAGGGAATTGCGGAAGTTTTTGCGCCAACATACGGTTCTGCGTACAACATTTGTCGCGATATGAAAGTTCAGTTTGCAATTCTTGGCAGTGGCGAAAAATGGTGCGAAAATGAAATAAACACTTTGCAGTCAAAGTTGGGAAATTTGTGTGCGTATATTGGCTATGATGAAAATTTAAGTCATTTAATTGAAGCGGGAAGCGATTTTTTCCTAATGCCTTCAAAATACGAACCCTGCGGCTTGAATCAGATTTATTCAATGCTCTATGGAACTCTCCCGATTGTGCGGCGCACAGGTGGTCTTGCCGATACAGTTCAAAATTACAATCAAGAAACTGGCGATGGAACAGGCTTTGTGTTTGACCAACTAACCCCCCGTGCCATTTATGACACCGTAGGCTGGGCGGTTTGGGCGTATTATAATCGAAAAG
>CALCEK010000029.1 GCA_937900125.1 uncultured Treponema sp.
GTATGTGATTTTTGTCCTACCAAAGTTTCTTTATTTAAAAGATTCCCATTTATGTAAACCGAAAAATCCCCAGAATCAAAAGAGGCAAAATCTAAAGCGAGCGTATTATTTTTTTGATTGTCAAATTTTAGTCGGTACAAAATGCTCGCCCCATCCTCAGTTGAAACTCTGCAATTTTTGTCAAGTTCCGCGTCAAAACTTTGAATTGCATTTTTTCCTTCAAAGCCGTGTTCAATTTCACTTTGCTGGCGGGCAACTTCCACAACGTCAAGCGTGTTTTTTGCTGAAATTGATTCTGAATCAGTTTTTTTGTCTGAAGAAAAATATGCGCAGTAACGTGCATGGTGGATTTGGTAAAATGGTTTTAATAAAAATTGGGTTTTACCATCTGATAAATATTTTGAATCAATTTTGAACAAAAGTTTAGAGCGGTCAAGCGTAGAAATCCATTTTTCAGGGGATTCTTGGGCGCAAGTAACGTATGGAACGGAAAGCGGCGCGTCATTTATGTACACCAGTTGTTCGTCCACAATGTCAACAGGAATTTTTAAATCCTGCAATTCAGCGGCAAGCACAATAGGTCCAAAAAATACGCTAAAATTTCCAGAGCCATCGCGTGTGTGCCTAAGATAAAGATTCATCGGGAAGCGTAGCGAAATATTTGTATCCGCAGTGAGTGCACCATAATTTAAATAGTCGCTTTGTGCCGCGCTAGATTCTTTTTTTGTCCAAGAAGGATTTCGCACTTTTAGAGAAAGCGGTTTTTCTCCCGCGTGCAAAACCCGAATCGAAAGCTCATCAGAATAAGGAAAATCGGTTTCAAGAGAAAGAGTCCAGCCAAATTTTGTTTTTATCGTTGACGGAATAAACAGATTCACAAAAAGCGTGTCGTCATACTCGGAGGCAACAAAACGATTGTAGCGTTCAGGATTTTCAAGTCCCGTTCCCGTGCAACACCACATTGCGTTATCGTGCGAACCGTAAACTTTAAAAGATGCGGGCTGCAAAGAAACAAAATATGTTTTTGCGCCACTTTTTGGGTCTTGCGAAGACAAAATGTGATTGTAAATAGCACGTTCGTAAAAGTCTGCCGTGCGAGAATCTTTGTTCCAAGCAAAAATGTGTTCGGCGAGTTCAAGCATATTGTAAGTGTTGCAAGTTTCCGCTGTGTCGCGGGCAAGTGGCTCGTCTAACAATTTTCCAAAATGCTCGCCCTTAGAGTTTCCGCCGATTGCGTAACTGCGATTTTCTGTTACGGTTTTAAAGAAAAACTCGACTGCCGTGCGATATTCATTTTTTTGCGTAAGTTCGTAAAGGCGGCAAAGACCTAAAATTTTTGGAATCTGGGTGTTTGCGTGATAACCCTGCAAAACGTCTTTTTGTTGGCGGAGCGGTTCAAAAATTTCTTTGTGAATCCAGCGTTCCGCTTCTTTTAGATATTTTTCGTTTTTGGTGATTCCATAAAGGTCGGCAAAAACTTTTAACATTCCGCCGTGTTCGCAATAGAGCATTTTTTGTATTTCTTCATCGCTCATTTTGCTCGTTCCCTCTATTGCCCAATCTGCCATTTTTGTTACGATTTTAAGTGCGTCCTCGTTTTGCGCAAAAATGAATGCGTCCAAAAGTCCCGCATAAATTTTATGGATGGAATACCAAGGAACCCACCAATCTGCGAGTGAAAATCGTTCCACACTAAAATTTCCTTTTGCCGAAAACACCGTGTCAAATGGCGTAGACGGGCTTCCGCCCAAATAACCGTCCGCGCGTTGAATTTCCTTTAGCGAAGAAATTGTGTAGTCTAATTTTTCTTTTGCTTCTTTTGAATGAGTTTGAAAATAAAATCCCGAAAGAGCGGAAATATAATGCCCTAAAAGATGCCCTTGAATCTGCCGACTTTCCCAACCGCCATAGGGTAAAGCCTTTGGCAATTTTCCAAGTGCGGAATAAACGGGCGACAAAAATCTGTCAGCGTCAAAAGAAAGCACGTAATCTAAACCCACACGCTGCGATAAAGCAAACAATGTGTCTTTTTTTAGTTCAATGTTAATGTATTCTGGATTTTGTACATTACCCATAAAATCTCCTCTCTTTATGAAAACCTCTAAAAATCGCAATTTTTTAAATGTAAAGTAAAATCCGATTTTTCGTCAATAGCAACAAAAACTCGCGGATTCGCTTGCTTGATAAATTGCAAAATTCAGTGTATACTAAGATTACCTATTTTAAGCTCGCTATCACTAGGGAGGGGTATATGAAAAATGCAAAATTAGTTTTGGGAAGTTTTTTGGCACTTTCTTTTTCGGTGAGTTTTACAGCTTGCTCTTGGCTTTGGGACGAAGTTGCAACGGCAACAACATCTTTTCTTGGCATAGAAGATACTTCTTCGGGAGAGGACGAAAGCGATTCAACCTATGTTAAACACCTTGGGGATTCTGAGAGCATAACATTGTCTGGTGTAAACGGAAAAATCATTATGTATGCAAATTTTAATAAAGCTTCTCCAGATGATTCAAGTTCAACTTACAACGATAATATGTCAATTCCGACATCGTATCAGCGTTATGTAACTGATTCAAGCGGAATAACAAGTGTAAGTTCTTCCCAAATAGTAACCTACACTTCTTCAAGCACTCGAAGCATTGCAGAACTTGAATCCGATTCCCCAAAAGCTCAAATTCGCCACTTTATTCCGCCAAAAGACATTCCAACGCAAGATGCCCGCAGTGTCTCCGCTACCGCCCCACTTTTAAGCGTAACAAATAATTCATATAGCGATTTTACCGTTGGAACAAGTACAAAAACCTTTTATGTTGACAATGATTATAATATATCAACATTTGTCCAAAAATCCGCTACTTTGCGCGGAAAAGCTTCCTATGATGGCGGCGGAGTGCTTGTTTGGGTAGTGGACTCCAACTATACAAGTTCAAGTTCTGGAAATCAAGTAAGTGCAAATCTTGCACAAACGCTTGCAGACTGTTTTGCAAAATACAGTAACCATGAGCGTGGCGTTTTTGGAAGTGAAAGTGACGATTTATACACAAGCAGCGGAACAAAAGTCGGCAGTATGTCAAGTTACAGCGAAACTGGAAATCTTGTTAATATAATAATTTACGACATCGGAAACGACTATGGTAACAATAGTTCGCAAACTTCTGGCGTTGTAGGCTACTTTTACGCAAAAGATTACCTTACAAATGCAAGCTATTCTAACTTGGGAAAATATTTCTACATAGATGCGGCGTATTGTAATTACAACGAAAGTAAAAGTGACTATTCAGGAAACAGCGACAAGCCAAGCGGAACAGTTATTTCTACACTTTTCCACGAATTTCAGCACATGATAAATTTCAATCAGAAAAATATTTTAAACGACGTTTCCCCTGCCGCTTGGTACAATGAAATGCTTTCTATGCTTTCGGAAGATATGATGTATCAAATGCTAAGCAATGGAGGTTTTTCTCCAGAATCCCCTGCAGAAGGGCGACTTCCTGTTTTTAATTGCGCATACTTTTATTCAGGCATAGACGAATACCTCCCCTCCCCATATTCTGCATATTCATATTCTACAGCTTACGCATTTGGCGCATACATTGCCCGCGCTTTTGGAGGCTCTGAGCTTGTAAAAAAAATAAGCCAAAACTCATCTGTTGATATGACTTCTATTTTAAACGCAATTTCTGCGCAAACGGGCAAATCTTACAGCGAACGGCAACTGTTTAAGGAATATTTGCAGGCTTGCGTTTTTAGAACAGATTTTTCTTCCGAACATTCGCTCCCGACCTTTAACAAAGAGGGCGATTCACTTACTGCAAACGGCTATACAAGTGTTATGAACGCAATAGATTTGTTTAGCACAACGTACAGCCCCGCTACGCTAAATTCAAAGTACGCATTCACGGGGCCTGTTATTTGGAAAAACGGAGCGCAAACAGGCACAACGCTTAGACCGCATGGTTTTAACATTCACCTTGTGGGACAAGCCTCGCAAGACACAGTAACGCTCACTTTTTCAAGCAAGCAGGCTGCCAACGAAGATGTTGTAATTTACATTCAAGATTCGTTTAGCAATTCTAATTAATTTTTTTGGAATTGGGTTTTTGTTTTTTTTGAGGAGTTTAAATAGTAAAAATGAAACATAAAAAAGGACTTTTATTACTTTGCACTTTTTTTGCAACTTTGGGATTCTCAACGATTACAGCTTTTGCGGGCGGAAAAAAGGATTCGCAAAATGGGGCAACAAACGTACCTACAGGCTCTGCTGAAGAAATTATTGGAACAAAACCATATTATGGCGAAGGCGGAGGTCGCGGTGGCGGCACGCCCTCAAACGATACTATTCACGCAAAAACTCTTTTGGGAACAGCAAAAGTTTCAGGCACAAAGAAAAAGCCCGTTGCATTTTTAAGCATTTCAGAAAGCGCAAATGAAAAGACATTGCAATTAGATTTTTCCACAATGGACACAGAGCCAAAAGCAAAAAAAATCCTAGCCCTAGACGGAAAAACGCTAACTGTAAGCGGCTGGCAAGAAAACGGAATCTTTTACGTCTTAGATTACACCGAATTTTAGCCCGCCCCTCACGCCTAAGAATCGAGTGTTTTTTGCATACTTAAGGCAGCTTCGGCAATTTGAGAAAGTTCTTCGCGGGTCATATTTTCTTTGTGTTTTAACATAGAAACTGGCACTCCGTAGGCTTTTTCTAAATCAGTGTCAGTCATAACTTCTTCTGGAGTGCCGTAAGCTATTGTGCGGTCGGGATAAAACAAAAGCACTTCTTTTGCAAATTTTCGCGTTAAATCTAGCTCGTGCATAGAAATAAAAATTGCGGTGTTCGTTTTTTCGTGAAAAGTCCGCAAATAAGAAAGAGCTTTTTCTTTTTGCTTTTCTTCCATGGCGAATAGCGGTTCGTCCATAAAAATAGCCACACTTCCGTATAGTAAACTAAATGCAAGTAAAACCCGCTGAATTTCGCCCTTACTTAATTCAATTAGGCGGTGATTTAAAATAGAAGAAAGTTCAAAGTTTTCTATACACTCGTCTAGTAAATCGTGAGATGTGGTGTTTTCAGAAAGAACCCCTCGGGCAGTCCCCTTAAAATTGCCAGCTTTGTACACTTGAGTGAGCAGTTCAAAAACCGAGTCGCCACTCTCAAATTCCATATTTTGATAAATCACTGAGGCGCAAAGATTTTTTTCAGTTTCGTTTAAGCTTGCAATCTTCCGCCCAAAAAGCAAACAATGCCCATTTTGCGGAAGCAATCGCCCAGAAGCAAGAAGCAAAAATGTGCTTTTTCCAGAACCGTTTGGACCTATCAAACTGGTAAAACCGCTCGGAATTTTCCCCGAAAAATGCTCAAAAATCGGCTGTGACTTTACAATTTGCCCTTCGGTGTCAACAATATCCTCGTCATCTGGATAGGTAAAACTTACATCGCAAAATTCAATACAATCCATACAACAAAAATAGCCCAAAATCAGCGTTTTTTCAAGGTGTAAGCAAAAAGGATGCCGCCGCTCCCTATCCCCTACCCTTCAAAATGTACTTTAAGTTTTTCGTAGAATTCCCTTAGAAGCTTGTATTCTGTAAGAATCCTCTCGTTTGAGGCAGGTTCAGAAGCAGAGTCTGCGGAAGCAAAAAAATCAGCGGGGGTAATCTTAAGCACCTGCGCAATCAGAAGCATAAGGTCGAACGAAGGCTTTGCAAGACCGCACTCAATGTTACCAATCGTGCCTGTTGCCACATCGCATTTTTCGGCAAGCTCCGACTGCGACAAGCCCCTTATTCTCCTGTAATATTTAAGATTCTTGATAAAATCCTGCTGATATTTATCCATACGAAATCAGTATAAAGTGAAGTTTTTGAATTTGACATAATATATAATTGGGAATATAATAAAACTTACCAATATAATATGTAGTTTCCGATATAAATCAAATATCTGGAATTCAAAGGGGGCTGTAATGAAAAAGAAGTTAATCGTGCTCATTTCCTGTGTTGAACTGCTGTCTTCTGTTATGTATGCTCAGACACTTTCGGTCATATCGGAGGATAGTACTCAAAAAACCAAGATTGTGTTTAACGCAGTGAATAACAAGAGTGCGGATATTTACCAGATTATGGGAACTTCTTATGCGACTGGAATGTCTAGTGGGGTAACAGTTTCTTCTGGTGGTGGATATGCTACATCAGTTGGAAGTTCATCTATGAGTGGGTCGAATTACAGATTTATTTGCCAAACTCCAAACGAGCTTGAATTTGATTCTGGGCAGTTAAAATTGTCGGTTTGGGATAAACCGACTTATTATGGTAGTTCAATTTTTACCATTTCTGCTACGGGATGTACTCAGTATTGGGATGTCAAAGCGGATAGCCCTGGACTTTATCAAGGTGGTATTTGGGTTTTGTCCGGTGGGCTTGCTATCGGAGGAGGAATTATTATAGGTTCTGTTATTTCTTCAGCACTTGCCCTAAGAGTTCCAGGAGGTCTGCTTGCTGCTGGTATTGTTACTTCAGTTGTCGGTCTTGGTGCTGGTATTCCTATGATGGTTGCTGGGAAGTCAAAAGTTACGCTTGTCAGAATTGATTACTAAACTTTTTATGGGAGAGTGTTTATGAAAAAGCGACCTTGCAAAATATGTGCGGACTGCATCCAGAGCGGTGGAAAATCAGAAGGAATACTTTACGGGGTCGCTTGCTAACGATGTGTTCCAAGTTCGTCGCTCTCGTGGGTGACTTTCACACACATATCGCACACGATTTTGGGCAAAAAGGACGCGGCAAAACGTGGCAAAACGCGCTCTTGATTTTAAGTTTATTTTCGGCAATAATAGGCTATGTCGATTTTTAGTACAATTTTTGGGAAAGATGATTCTAAAAAAAAAGAACCTTCGCTAATTGACCAGATTTTTTCTTCCACTTCCCTGCTCGAACAAAAATCTGAAATGCTAAATGATTCTTGGGCGGAGCAAAAGGGTCGCATTAAAGAAATTAGCGCAGAAATGCGACTTTTTACCGACAGTAACGAAATTGCGGCGGCAAAATTTGAGCAAGACATTTTGGGAAAGTTGACTGCCGTTTCTACCGCTTGCGATGGGGCAATTTCTGGAAAACAAAATGCAAAAATCACCCTTGACCGCCAATTAAACGAGCTTGTAACTTCCGTTCATTCGCGCACAAGTATTGAAAAGCGCAAAGCGTAAGTTAAACGTGCGTTGTAACTAGGCGCGGACTGCGATTTTTTGTAAAACTTCCCCAATTTTTCCGTGAATCACAAGTGAGGCAATGGAATCCGAGGCGGTTTCATCGCGGTTTATAAGAACTAACTCGTCACCCGTATAGGCACGAATAAATCCAGCGGCGGGATAAACTGTTAGCGAAGTTCCCCCGATAATCAGCAAATCGGCATTTTGTAAAGCAACAAGAGTTTTTTCTATGACGGATTCGTCTAGGGCTTCTCCATAGAGGACAACATCGGGCTTTACGATTGCGGAACAATTCGGCTTTTTACAACGACAAATTCCGTTTTCATCTTTTGTGTTTACTACATAAGAAAAATCGTAAAATTCACCGCATTTTGTACAATGATTTCGCAAAGTGCTTCCGTGTAGCTCAAGTACATTTTTGCTACCAGCCGCTTGGTGTAAGCCATCGATATTTTGTGTGATACAAGCCTTTAGCTTGCCAGCTGATTCTAGTTCGGCAAGTTTTTTGTGAGCCGCATTTGGCTCAATTCCTTGAATGAGAATTTTTTCGCGATAAAATCGGTAAAATTCGCGCGGATTGCTTTCAAAAAATCCCCTGCTTAAAATTTCCTCCGGCGGATAATCCCATTTTTGATTGTAAAGCCCGTCAACGCTCCTAAAATCTGGAATGCCGCTTTCTGTAGAAACGCCCGCGCCCCCAAAAAAGACAATATTTTTTGCATTGTCAATCAAAGTCTGAAGTTTTTCAAGTTTTTCCAAAGTTTCCGCGTCCATAAACCACCCCCAACAAAATATAGGGAATCTCCAGAAATCCACTGTCGCGTATTTTTAGAGATTCCCTATATTATACACGCTTTGTCCCGCCTTTCGCAAGGCAAAAATGCGCGGAACGGTGGATGAATGTGGCGGTTTGCAAAGAAGCTGCGAGTGTTGGGGGAACAAGGGGTGCTGGTGGCAAAGAGGGCGTGGCTGTATGCGCAAGTACGGACACAATTTGAAAAAGCATTTCCTCACAAAGCCACTTGTTTTATCTCTTCTTCTGTTAATCCCGAAATCAACGCTATCTGCTCTATGGGAATACCCGCCCTTAGAGCATTTTTTACAATATTCAGTTTTTCTTCTGCCCTGCCTGTTTTTATTCCTTCAGCCCTGCCTGTTTTAATTCCTTCTGCTCTGCCTTTTTTGATTCCTTTTTCTAGCCCTTTTTTCATGCCTTCTTCTATGCCTGCTTTTTTCATTGCATCTAGGGAGGAACGTCTGTCTCTTTCGTATATCTCTTGCCTGTACTGTGTTATCCACAAATCTCGGTCTGCGCTGATTGAGGATAATGATTTTTGTGCTTGCATAAGCCCTGCCTCCGTGTTTGTTAATTTTGCAATTATCTCTTTTTTGTTCGGATTATCTGCGTTTTTTAAGAAAATCGCCCAATTCTCTAGCGCAGTATTGCTTTCCACATTTTCTTCGAGCTTAGAAACTTTTGTTAAGTCGATAAAAACAATATTGAGCGAGTTGGAAAGCTCCCGTCCGTCTTTTGTTCGCATTGCGTATCGGCTGACAACATCTTCCGAGCTAGAATCGTAGTGAAAATCCAAAACGGTGATTTGGTAAACGGTGGGGGCTTTTTCCCAAGTGTCGCCTTTTTTGAGGTACGTTGTTTCAAGGCGGGCAACTTGATATTCGGCGCGTTTTCCGTAGTCGTACTGCTGCTCAAAAGCCTGCATTTCTATATCCGCCGAAAGTCCGTCATCAAACTCGCAGGCAATATCATAGCTCACCCGCCGCTGCCCTAGAAAGTTTTCTGGGACATCATTTGCAGTCAAGCTAAAGGATTTTATTTTGCGCTCGGTCGCGGCTTCAAGAAACGAATGCAGAGCGGCGCGGGCTTCTTTTGTGGGGCTGGTAAAAAGAGCCTTGAACGTGGAATCTATGCGGGGATTAAGGAGCGCACCGCGTTGCATTTGAGAAAGATATTCTTCTTCGGTTTTAAACTCTTCTAAGCTCATGCTTTTAGTGTAGCACGGATTTTTTAGTTTGGGTAGAGAAATGTTGGCTTTGGGGAAGAGAACAGGGAATCGGGTGGCGGCTTGCGGAAGAGGGGGGCGGTTCGGGGAACAAGGGGTGCTGGTGGCAAAGAGGGGGCGACTGTTGGTGCAAGAGGAACTCTGAGCGGTTAAAGCAGGGCGCGGGAGGTGGTTTGTTAGCGGTTTGGGGGATTTGTTAGCGGGTTTGGGGGATTGTGCTGTTTTTCGTTGAATGTGGGGGGAAATGTTTTTTTGTTTTGTTTATTTTTGATGAGTGTAATTGGGCTTTTTGGTTTTGCGGATTTCGCAAAATGTGATGGTGACATTGCGTTGCTCTTGGGGAGCGAGCGGCGGTTTGCGGAAGCGCGGACGCGGTTTGCAAAGAGTGCGAACTGTTGGCGTAAGTGGCGCACAGTTTGCAAAGAAGGCGTGGCTTTGCGGAAGAATTTGGCAGTTTGCAAAGAATATGCGAGTGTTGGAGGAACAAGGTGTGCGAGCGGCAAAGAGGGGGCGACTGTTGGCGCAAAAGGAACTCTGAGCGGTTAAAGCGGGGGCACTGTTGGCGCAAGTGGCGCAATGTTTGCAAAGAAGATGCGAGTGTTGGGGAGAACAAGGGGTGCTAGTGGCAAAGAGGGGCAACTGTTGGGGCAAGAGGAACTCTGAGCGGTTAAAGCGGGCGACGGTCAGCGCAAGCGGCGCAATGTTTGCAAAGAGGGCTGGCTGTATGCGCAAGTACGGACACAATTTGAAAAAGCATTCCCTCACAAAGCCACTTGTTTTATCTCTTCTTCTGTTAATCCCGAAATCAACGCTA
>CALCEK010000030.1 GCA_937900125.1 uncultured Treponema sp.
GCGCAAGACAAGGAGCAACGTGTTATAATTTTGTTATGATTAAGATTTTAGTTGTTGAAGATGACGAGGGCTTAAATTTTACGGTCTGTTCCTTTTTGCGCAAAAACGGTTACGAGGTGACGGGCTGCCATCTTGCAAACGATGCCTACAATGCGATGTACAACACGATTTTTGACCTGATTATAAGCGACGTGATGATGCCGCAGATTGACGGCTTTGAGTTTGCCCGAACGGTTCGGAAAATAAATCAGGCGATTCCGATTATTTTTATGACCGCGCGGGATGATTTTTCTTCCAAACAAAAAGGTTTTGCTGCGGGGATTGACGACTACCTTGTAAAGCCAGTGGATTTAGACGAGCTACTTTTGCGCATTTCCGCGATTCTGCGCCGTGCGAACATTGCCCAGAGCAAAAAAGTTACGGTAGGCTCGCTTACACTTGACGCGGATGCCGTCTCGGCGGTGAATGAAGGCGCAGACGGCAACGGCACGGAAATCCAACTTACAGCGCGGGAATTCAACCTCGCCTACAAGTTGCTTTCCTATCCGAACAAAACGTTCACGCGGATTCAGCTGATGGACGAATTCTGGGATGCGGACAGCAACGCCACGCCGCGCGCGGTGGACGTGTACATCACAAAACTACGCGAAAAACTTTCTTGTTGCACTGGCTTTGAGATTGCCACAGTTCACGGATTAGGCTACAAGGCGGTGGTAAAATGAGCGAGTTGCAAAAATCAGACGAGGATTACAAGAAAATCCGAAAATCCCGGTTTCCAATGAGCCTCTTTTGGACGGTTTTTGGAATGTTGCTTTTGACGGCGGGAATTAATGTGGGACTTGTACTTCTTGCAAACGTCTTGCAATGGGAATCAATTTTTTCAGTACACCTGATTCTTTTTTATTGGATTGCGATTTCTCTTCTGATTGTTCTATATATAAGGCGCAAAATCCACAAAACCTACGAAATCCCAATGCAAGAAATTTCCAGGGCAACGGAAAAAGTGGCGAAAGGGGATTTTTCAGTCCGCCTTAATGCAATAAATCCGCCCGAAAAATACGACTACCTTGACGTGATGATTCTTGACCTTAACAAAATGATTGAGGATTTGAGCGGGATTGAAACACTGAAAACCGATTTTATATCGAACGTCTCGCACGAGCTTAAAACTCCGCTTTCTGTAACGCAAAATTATGCGACCATGCTCCAGTCCCCAGATTTGGATGACGAGAGCCGAATGGAATATGCAAAAGCCGTGTCCGCAAATTGCCGCCGACTCACTGCGCTTATCACAAACATTTTAAAGCTGAACAAGCTGGAAAACCAGCAGATTTACCCAAAGGTCGCGCCTTATGATTTGGGTGAGCAGCTCCGTGAATGTGTACTAGGATTTGAAGAGGCATGGTCTGCAAAAAACATAGAGCTTGAGGCCGACATTGCCGACGGAATTATTGTGACGACTGACGGCGCACTTTTAAGCCTTGTGTGGAACAATTTTCTTTCTAATGCGATTAAGTTCACTCAAGGAGGCGGAAAAATCTGCGTAAGGCTTTTTCAAGAGGAAGACAAAATTTGCGTGAGCGTGCAAGATTCAGGCTGCGGAATGGACGAAAAAACACGGGCGCACGTCTTTGACAAATTCTTTCAGGGCGACACAAGCCATGCCACTCAAGGAAACGGACTTGGCCTTGCGCTTGCCGCCCGCGTCGCCTCCATTTGCGGTGGAAAAATCACCGTTGAAAGCGAGGCGGGCAAAGGCAGCACCTTTTATTTTATTTTTTAACAATATTACATAAAGTATGCCGTTCCTTTTGCGTGTCAGCGATTGGGGAAAAGTTGCTTGTAGATTTTTTCATCTTTTTCGCTAAACACGTTGAACAAAATTTTCATTTTGCTCTTTGTGGAATTTTTCCATTCTTGAGCGGTTGACACGGCAATCTCTGCGGCTTTTTCGTGCGGGAATCGGAACACACCAGTTGAAATACAACAAAACGCGATTGACTCAATAACATTTTTGTTTGCCAAGTCAAGGCAAGAAGTGTAACAAGAAGAAAGCAATCGGCAATCGTTTTCGCTAAGAGAAGAACCGACGATTGGACCTACCGTATGCAAAACAAAATCACACGGAAGATTAAAAGCCTTTGTAATTTTTGCCTGTCCCGTTGGCTCTTCATGCCCTTGAGCTTCCATTATTTTTGCGCACTCGGCTCTAAGCTGAATGCCCGCAAAAGTGTGAATGCAATTATCAATGCAAGAATGGCACGGCTGATAACATCCAGTCATGCCGCTATTTGCAGCGTTTACAATCGCGCCAATTTTTAAAGTTGTTATGTCTCCGCGCCACAAATAAAAATCGTCACAAATCGGTTTTAAATCAGAAATATTTGTAATGCCACGCCTTTTGTTTTCTTCTATTAAATAAGCGTTTTGTACGTTGAAAAATTCCTCGCTTGCATTTTTTGCGGGACGAACATTCATCAGCGAGCGCAAAAGTTGTTTTTGCTCAACTTCATTTTGAGGAATCACAATTTCCTTGTATCGCGGATTTTCTGAAATCAAATACTGAATCAAAAAAATCCGCCGTTCAATTTGCGTTTTATCTTGCAACATAAAAATCTCAAAGTTTTTCTAGCGTAGCACAAATTATGTCTACCGCACCATCGGCACCTAATTTTTCTACATCGATGCAAATGTCGTAATTATCAATATTTCCCCAAGAAGATGGCGAAACTAAGTTGTAGTATTTTTCTCTTTGGCGGTCAACTTGCAAAATTAGCTTTGCCGCTTCTTGTTCAGAAATATGTTCCCGCTCCGAAACAATGCTAGTTCGGCGTTCTAATGGCATTGAAACAAAAACTCTAAAGAGTGGCTTTTTTCCGTACAAGATTTTGTCTGCGCGTCTGCCGACAATTACGCAACTTCCGTTTGCAGCAATTTTTTCTATTACTGCCGCTTGCGCTTCTTCGGCAGCTTTTTGCATCCTTACCATTCCACTGTTTCCGTTTGCCGAGCCGCTACCATAAATTGAAGCCGAAGAAACAGAAACGCCTCCGTGTTCAAGATTATTTTCATCTGCAAAGGCAAGGAACATTGCGCTCAATCCGCTTTCTTCCGCAGCTTCTTGAATAAGGCTTGAATCGTAATAGGGAATCCCTAAGCGTTCGGCAAGTTTTTTTCCGATTGCTCTGCCGCCCGCGCCGTATTTTCTGCCGATAGTTATAACGGTGGGTTTTCCGTTTACCAAATAACGATTTTTACTTTGAGCTAAAGATGCGGTGTTTGCATTTGATTCATTTTGCGTGTTTGCCTTGAGAGCCGCACCCTCCTTAAAAATCGATTTCCAAGAAATCTTAAAGAGCAAAATCGTGAGCAAAAACGAAAGCGCGTCAGAAACTGGACCTGCCCACAAAACGCCTTCAACGCCCAAAATCGGAGCCAAAATCAACATTGCGGGAATCATAAAAATTATTTGTTTTGAAAGCGAAATTATCGAAGCGTTTACAGGTCGCCCAACCGCTTGGAAAAAAATGCCCGCCGCTAGTTGAAAGCCAGAAATTGGAACGAGCAAAAGGAAAATCTTTAGCGTTTTAATTGCAAACTGATTGTACATTTCATCTTCCGCGCCAAAAATGCTTATTACTGCCATCGGGAAAAGTTGGAAAATTGCAAAGGCAACAATCATAACCGCCGTAGAAATTATTATAACTAGGCTAAGTGTTTTTTGTACGCGCTTGTATTTTCCCGCGCCGTAATTATAGCCCCAAATTGGTTGCGCACCGCTTGCAAGTCCAATTACAATCACCATTAAAATGTTAAAGACTTTCATTGTAACGCCGAGCGCACTAATTGGAATGTCTGCGCCGTAGGAGCTGAGTTCGCCGTATGTTCGCAAAATGTTGTTTTGAACCGCCATTACAATTACAAGCACCATCTGAGAAATAAAACTTGAAATTCCGAGTTTTAAAATTGACGGTATAGTTTTGATTCCCGCATTGATGTCCGACTTTTCTATTTTGACTGATTTGATTCTTGGAATGTAAAGGAAATTGATTATTGCGTTTACAATTTGCCCTATAATCGTAGCCAACGCCGCGCCTTTTACTCCCATGTTAAAAACGAAAATAAAAAGCGGGTCGCCAATAAGATTTAAAATGCACCCCGCAAGAAGTCCAATCATATTGTACTTTGGAGAACCGTCCGCGCGAATTATACTTGCGTATCCTGCACAAACTGCACAAAATGGTAAGCCTAGCGCGATAATTCTACCGTAATCAAGAGCGTAAGGCAAAATGGCATCGGTCGCGCCAAAAAGTCTGCACAGAGGTTTTAAAAATGCAAGAAAAATCACGGCGATTAAAAATCCAGACACCACAATAAAAATCATACCAGCCACAGTGCCTTGTGCTGCCTTGCGATTTTCTTTTTTGCCGAGCATTAAACTTAAAAAACTTGCCGCACCATCGCCAATCATCAAGGCAAATGCCATTGCAAAAGTTGTAAGCGGAAAAATAACGTTGGTTGCTCCGTTTCCCAAATAGCCTACGCCTTGACCTATAAAAATTTGGTCAACAATGTTGTAAAGTGCGTTGACCACCAGCGACACAATTCCTGGAATGGAAAACTTTGCGAGCAATTTTCCAATCTTTTCCGTTCCAAGAATATTTGTTTCTTGAATAGTATTTTCCATGATAAACATACTCCTATAGGATTTCCCCAAAACGAAAAAAAACGATTTTGTAATTCTTACAGAATATCGCTTTTCTTTTCAAAATGTCAAGATAACCAGTTTTTTTGTAAAATCGTGTGGAATGTTCATAATGACACGCAATTTTTGTGTTTTATTTAAAATTCATTTAAGAATTATGGGCATCTCTAGAAATTACAATTTTTAGAGCTTTCTTATTACAAGATTTTTTATCGAAAATTTGACAAAAGAAGTATTATCGTTATACTTATATTTAGGTAGTTATTAAGGAGATTTCATGCGTAGTATAAAACTAAAGTTTATGTTGTTACTTTCAATTTTTTTGATTATTGCCGTTGGTTCTGTGGGATTTTTTTCCTACCTTACCGCAAAAAAAGAATTGGAAAAATCAGTAAGAGAAACATTAACTTCAGTTGCAAATGCGGCTGCCCAAGAAATTTATGACCAAAACGAAAAAGAACTTTCTATGTTGCGCGGACTTGCAAAACTCCCCTTTATAAAAGACCCAAATGGAGACCTAATGGAAAAAAATCTCCAACTACAAGCGGTCATTAGCGACAACAAAAACAAGTACGAAAATCTTGCGTTTTATGATGCAAATGGAATGAGCGTTATTTCTACTGGGGAATATCACGATTTTTCTACCGCGTCTTATTTTGTAAACGTTACAGGCGGAAAGGAATACATCTCTGACCCAAACGTAAACTCAATCACCTCTGACATTTTAATGTTTTACTCAGTTCCAGTTTACGATGACAATTATCACTTTGCGGGAGCGGTTGTTTCAATCATAAAAGGAAACTGGCTTGACCAAATTATAGAAAAAATCATTATCGGAAAAAACAGTCATCCTGCGGTTTTAAATATGAAAACAGGACTTACTGTAGGCGATGTTCGTGGCGAAGACAGCAAAACGGGACAAGGCGTTTCTGACCTTGACCCAAATAGCGACTTTGGAAAACTAATTGCAAAAGTTGTTTCTGGCGAAACTGGAACACAAAACTTTATCGACCCATTTACAAAAGCAAAAATGACAACTTCATATCGTCCTGTTTCTGGCGGTGCGCCTTGGGCGATTTTTTGCGCGGCTCCTTACGCAGATTATTTTTCTGGCTTAAACGCAATCAGAAATGTTATAGTTGCAATACTTGTTGTAATTCTTATTGCTGCCTTAATTTTAGGATATGCTTTTGTTTATGCACTTTTAAAACCTTTAACCGTACTAAAAAATTCTATTACAGAAATTGCAAGCGGTTCTGCGGATTTGACAAAACGAATCAATGTAACTTCTCACGATGAAATTGGCGATGTTGTAGAAGGCTTTAATTTGTTTACAGAAAAATTGCAGGGAATCATTTCTGGAATAAAAGCATCTCGCGATGAATTAGGAACTGCAGGTGAGGGGCTTTTAACAAGCACTGAAGACACAGGATATTCAATTTCAGAAATAATCGATAACATTGACAGCATTCACCAACAAATTGAAAGTCAAACAAACAGCGTAAGTCAAACAGCGGGCGCGGTAAACGAAATTGCTTCTAACATTGAATCCCTTGAACACATGATTGAAAATCAAAGTTTAGGCGTAAGTTCGGCTTCTAGCGCGGTTGAAGAAATGATTGGAAATATTACATCGGTAAATAAATCCGTTGACCTTATGGCAAATTCTTTTGACCACCTTTCTACAAGTGCGCAGCAGGGTGCAAATTTGCAAATGAATGTGAACGAAAAAATCGACCAGATAAAACAAGAAAGCGAAACTCTTCAAGAAGCAAATACCGCAATTAGTGCTATTGCAAGGCAAACGAATCTTCTTGCAATGAATGCTGCAATCGAAGCCGCACACGCAGGCGATGCTGGAAAAGGATTTAGTGTTGTCGCTGATGAAATTCGGAAACTTTCTGAAACATCTTCTTCTCAGTCAAAGACAATCGGTGTTCAACTTACAAACATTAAAAATTCAATTTCTTCCGTTGTAGAAGCATCGCAACAATCAAGTGCCGCATTTTTGAGCGTTATTGAAGAAATCAAGGAAACAGACAGATTGGTTCACCAAATAAAAGTTGCAATGCAAGAACAAGACACAGGTTCGCGCCAAATTAGCAAAGCCTTGCACCAAATGAACGACAGCACTTTGGAAGTGCGAACGGCAAGTCACGAAATGTCAGAAGGTAACAAGGCAATTCTTGAAGAAGTGCGCAATTTGCAAGAAGCAACTGGCGTGATGAACAGTAGCATGGGCGAAATGCGCAATGGAGCAAAAAAGATTGACGTAAACGGTTCTACGTTGAGCGAAATTTCTTCGCAAATGAAAAAGTCAATCGAAGACATTGGAACTAGAATTGACGAGTTTAAATGTTAAGAAAACCTCTAAAAATTAAACCTGTTCGGAAACTTCAGTTTCAGAACAGGTTACTTTGAAAGGCGATGTTTAAAACCGCGCTATTTTAGCGGTTTTAAACTCGTTGACCTGAGCGGAAACATGGTTTCCGAACAGGTCTATTATTTAAAACGAGTTTTTCGAAATGCCCTTAATCTAAAGGATTGCTCTGGCGGTAAGATTTTTTACAAAAAAAGTTTGCAAACGGAATTCCACAAATTTAGAATATGGGATTCCGTATTTTGCGCATAAAGATTTTTTTGTACGCAATGGGATTTTTTGTAAGAGTTTTAAAAGAAAACTTTTTTTGTTAAAATCAGATTTTTTATTTTTTGCGCAAGGAAATTTTACAGTTGATTTTCCTAAAAAATCGAATTGAGGCGAAAGTTTTTTTGCAAAACAAATTTTTCGTAAAATGCAAGCCGTGTTGTAAGCGTCAAAAAGTGCGGTATGTTGTTTTCCTTTAAAACTTACATTTGAAAATTTTGTTGCGGCATTCAAAGAAATTGCGGTGTTTGCGGACAACAATCTTCCAAAAGTTTTTTGCAAATCAACAAAATTGTCAAGCAAAGAATACAATTCCTTTTTGCCGTGCGCCTTAAAATTCAATTCAGCTTTTAATTGCGTAAAATCGGAACGGCTCCAGCTAAACGTAAGAACTTCCGCTCCGCTAGAAATATACGCAGAACGCCAAAAAAAATATTCCTTTATTGCTGGCACAAAAGTTTTTGCCTCGGCTATATCCGATTCAGAAATTCCTGTAAGTTCTTGTATTATCGCGTTTACATGACTAAATTGCGGTTTTACAAATGCAGAAAAACTGCTAACCAAATTAAATTTTTCATCAAGAAGAACAGCCCCTATTTGAATAATCTCGCTTGTTAGCCCGTGGATTTTTTTTCGCATCTCAGAAGTCAAATCGCTCATTTCAAAATCAAGGCAAATGTAATTTAATTTTTTTTGCGGAAAAATCATTTTGAATCCTCAAGTCCAAACAAATAAATCAGCACAATTCCGCTCTCCCCCAGAAATATCGATTGCTTGTCCTGTGCAAAATTTATTTGTTACCGTCATAAAATAAATCCATTCCGCAGCTTCTTGAACCGTTGCCCAGCGTTTTAGCGGAGTTACGTCCATAATTTTTTGCCACAACTTTTTGTCCTGCATAACGCGCACATTCAATTCCGTAGCAACTCCGCCAAAACAAAGAGCGTTGCTTGTTGCCTTAAATTCATTTGCAAGTCGAATTGCGCAATTTTTCATATAGCCAACAATGCCCGCCTTTGAAGCCGCATATTCAGGAAACTCGTTTCCGTTTAAGGCAGAAGCAGAAGCGTTAAAAAGTACAGATTTTATTTTTTCTTGGAATGCGTATTTTTCTGTAACGTTCATTGTGCCGATTAAATTTACAAAAATATCTTTTTCGCTTGCACTTTGAATTCCCGCATTGTTGACCAAAATTTCTACACCAGAAAGTGGCG
>CALCEK010000031.1 GCA_937900125.1 uncultured Treponema sp.
CCCTCTCACACCTTCCTCAGCAAGCACTTGTACCGCCGCGCCCAAAGACTGAACAGGAAGCCCCAAAGTTGCAAATTTTCCTGCAGCATTTGCCATTGCCGCCGTTGCCTCGTCAAAACTCATATACTCTGATGTTGACATTTTATTCATAATATCGCTTACAGTTTCAAAATTTGCCCCAGTAACTGCCATCTGCATATTTGATATAGTTGACGCAACTTTCCCAAAGGCATCGTCAAGTGATAACCCTGCAACCGTTGCAGTGTCAGCGGCTTTTGGTAAAACTTCAAGCGCACTTACGCTAGAAAGCCCCGCTTGTGCCATTGTAAACATTGCCCTTGACGCCTGCTCTGAATTAAATTGTGTTAATCGTGCAACTTTTTGTGTTCCCTCTGAAATTAAATCTAGCTGGTCTTTGAATCCCGCCGCTGTTATATCCATATCGCCAAAAGTCGCAGCTGCTTGTTGCATATTTTTATCAAACGCAATGTACTCTTTTGTTGCAACACCAATTCCCGCCGCAATCGCACCTACGCCTACACCTACGGCAACTTTACCAATATTTAAAAGCTTTCCAGGAATTGCGTTTATAGTCCGCTCCGCACTTGCATACTGATTTTTAAGCAAGTCAGCCATTCCCCGCCCTTCTTTTTCTACCGCCCTTAAAGGATGAGTAAACTGGTCAATGAGCTTAAAAATTGTCTTTACTTCATAAGTAGTTGCCATGTTTTTCTCCTACAAAAGAAAGTACGCTCGCGCGTACTTTCTCACTTTTTCCGACTAACCTTTTTGTTTTCCTTAGCTTGCTTTTGTAATTCAATTAAGCTCGGAATAAGCGGGTCATACCAAAAATGCAAGTCAGCCATTGATAAATCCTGCGGCATCATCGGCAAATGATAATCAGAATAAATCTGCCTTATCATTATGCCTATAGCATCAACGCCACGCACTTTTTTGCGCCTAGCGTTATCGGCTATTTCTACCGTCAGGAAAGCATAAAAAGGGCAATCACGCCTTCAAAAAAATTAAAGTCGGTCATGCAAAGTTTTCTAAAAAAACCTACATCTTGCCCAGTCAACGCACTCATTCCCGCAATTTCTCTTTCGGCTTGTTGATTATCCTTAAAGCCGTCCATTGCAAACTTTAGCCTTGCGCCAGGATTTTTAATTTCAACTTCCCGCCCCTTAAAGCCGTCAGGACTTTTATCGCTGATTGTATACTTTAGCTTCTCTCCGTCTACAACCAAGCGTCCGCCAGTCATAGCTTTTACAAACCTTCGGCGGCATCCGTCCACAAGTGCTTTTTGGTCATCGGGTAAATCGTTTTCATCAAAGTCAAGGTCGCAATTTTCCCTCCAAGCATCAAACTCGGCTATTGCTTGCTCCTTGCTTACTGTAAGCTTTTCTTCCATCAATCACTCCTAGCCTTGCTTTTCAAGAGTTCCCTCAAGGGAAAGTGAAACTGTGTTTTCGCTGTCATCGTGTTCAAGCGCATCTGTAAGCTGCATATTGCCACTGTAAACAGTGCCGTCAAGTTTTGTGCCAGAAACGGGGAAGAACTCAAAGCTGTCTTGCAATTCTTGCAAAAACTCAAAGTCATCATTTGCAGGGTTACAAATAACGTTGATGTCAGAAATACTTCCTGTATGCCGTGTCTTTTTTTGGTAAGTCGTACCGTCCCCGCCTACAATAATTTCGTTTTCAAAGCCAGGTAATTTTGTTTTTACGCTATCATCGTTTTTGCAGGTAAAACGGCGGCCATTAAGTACAATGCTCTCCCATGCTCCACTTGCCATATTCTATTTTCCCTCCTTACTCGCCCAAATTAAAAGCAAAGTAAATGTCATTGCTAATCACTTCAATGTTTCCAGAAAGTTTAACGGGGAACGTAGTGTTTAGCCGTTTTGGATTTTCGCTATCAATTCCAACTGTCAAATTTTTCTTCGTATACTTTGCATCTGTTATAATAGCTTGCTTTACAAGGCTGTCCGCAAGATTGTAAAAGTAGCCTACAATCACTTTCGGTTGCACGGCTTTTGGATTTGTAACAACATCATCGTCATTTACAAGCGGCGCACCTTTTAAGTCGTCTTGCTCCATAATCAAGCGCACGTTGTAGCAAACATTCATCAGCTTTACAATATCCACTACATATTTTTTGCTCGGATATTTTCCTTCATTTTGCGGGTGATACATTGTAATAAAGTCGTTCATTACCGCGCATCCATTTTTCCCCGCAAGCCGTACATTCGTAGAGCTACCCTTGTTTTGCGAATTGTTACGCACAGAGTAAACCTCTTCATCTTCCTCACTCCCAGCAAGCAAACCTGTAAGAGTGCTTTTTACATCTTGCGCAGGATTCTTGTCAAAAGTTTCAAGCGCAAAATACGCATAGCGGGCTGCAATACTAAGCGGTAACTCTGGAGAGCCTACAGAAACACCTAGGGCGTTAATGTAATCATCTGCTCGCAAATCGGTAACAGCTACGCGGGAAGCATAATTTGCATTGCACCCTACAATGCTAAAACACGGCTGTTTTACAAACACGTCCCAGCGTCTTTCTCCCTCTGCCTTAAAAAGGTCAAGGATAGTTGTATTTGTAAAATCCCAAGTATTAAGAAGGCAAGTGTACCACACCCCGCCCATTTTCTTAAACGCCGCACTAAGCTCTTCTTTTGTAGGGTCAAGATTTCCACCAGTAAACGCAGTAACGTTAGTGGTAAGACCATCTATAGCGCAGTCAAGTATAATGGTGATTCCGTTTCCGCTTGCGCCCGCCCATTTTGCAGTAAGCACTAATGCATCGTGCTTGTTATCATCCCCTCCAACTTCTTTAATCTCCGTTGTTACTGGCATTTCAAGAACCGCATCAATGGCGTTTTTCATTGATGTTAAAATAGTGGCTAGGCTGTCGCCTTCTGTAACAACAAACTCACACTTCTTTCCGCCAATGTACAACGTGCCAGTTCCTGTTTCTTTTGCTGCTCCAGAAACTGAAATATTCCCGCTTGCAACTGTCGCGTTCGATGGTATGGCAACAGGGAAAAAGTCCACGGGGAACGATGCGCCCGCACCAAGCTCCGGGTAAAGCTGCAAAGCTGCAAGGTGTAGCGGACTACCATATCCATATCGCTCTCCAACACTCGCCGCGCTTCCTTCTCCCTCATATTTATCAAGCGAACCTTTATACTCCGAATCCGCTTGCGCAAAAACCGCAAGTCGCTGTGGCAAAAGCTGCGCTCCGTTTTTGCTAAAACTTTTGTAAGAAATTTCAACGCCTACCACGCGCGAAATCGCACTCGCACTAAGTCCCATTCTATTCCTCCTTTTCCGTAATCTTCAAAAGAACCTCGCCTGTTTCATCGCTACAAACAAAGCCCATCTCTTCTAAAATATCGCCGTCAACTTGGGGGCTAGTTTCGTGGAACTCAACTTCAAGCACAATCCGCTGAACTCCCACTTTAACCGCGCCCTCGTTATCTCTAATTTCGCCACTGGTACAACTTACAATGTGCTGACTATTTACAACGCCACGCAATTTTAAGTAGCGATAATTTGCAGCTTGCAAAATGTTTCTTACAAGCCGCGCAATTTTTACGCTCTTGATTTTTGCCCAGCGCCCAGCAAAACCCTCGCCCGTGTAGTTTCCGCTCGCATAACAATCAATGTTATATAAGGCGGTAACAATGCGGTCGTTAGAGCCATCATCTGTGTCAATCGTGTACTTGTCAAAAGTAATATTTATCGCGGGAAACGGATTTTCTTCATCTTGAACCGCCCACGGCTCATTATTCTCTATGTACACTTTCACATTGTAGTCTTCAACGCCAGTAAGCTCCGATTCTTCTTTTGCAAGTTTGTATTGATTTTGAAGCTCCAAAGCCAAAATGCCAGCCGTCTGGTCTCGTACAATTTCCACGTTATCAGGGCTACTTAAAAGCTCTTTAACTTCCATCTTTTACAAACTCCAAATCCAAAATCAAAAGCCCAATGCCAAGTCGTCTGTCAGGCTTAAAATCCGTTATGTAAGCGGTGTAGGTTTTCCCACCTTCATCGCTTACAACCTCAGCTTTCCATCCGCGTCCAGGTCGTAAGTAATTACCGCTTTCATCTGTCAGCTTTTTAAGCCTAAAAGAAGCGGTTATCTCACGAGCGCTAATCGCGTTTCCGTCCGTGTCAAAAGATAGAGCTATGTCATTAACAATGCCACAAAGCTCATACCTTTTGCCACTTGTATCAATCAAAGTGAATTTTCGCGCAAAGCCGTTTTCAGTGTCTTCAAGAGTAAAAGCTAAATCTTCTTCGGCAAGCGCATTTAAATTCATTCTGATTTTCCCTCATCGCCAGCATTTTCTCCGCCAGCGTTTTCTTCCTCTGATTTTTCCGCCTTTTTAGAAGTTTTCTTAGAAGCTTTTTTTTCTTCCTCATCTTTCACTTCTAAGATTTTGCCCTCTTTTATTGCAGCGTTAAAATCCTCTTCATACAAAAAGGCACTAGAAGAAATTTCATCTCCCGCCTTATACAACTTACCCTTATTCATAAAAGAGCAGATATTTGAAACTATATATTTCACCTTTCCGCTCTCCCTAAGCTGCCGTTACCGTATCGCCTAATACTGCGATGCGGTCAATGCTTACTGGCAAGCACAACGGACGGCTACTTGTTTCCGCCGTGTAAGTGTTTTTCGGAATATCCGCAATAACGCGCTGTGTGTAACGGATGCGATTTTCAATCGTCAATTCTTCAGGCACAATGTCATCAAAAATCGTACCGCCCGCAATTACAGGGTGGCGGGCATACATCAAGCGCAAGTCAAGGCGGTCGCGGTTAGGAAGCAAAATCACTTTGTCATCGTCAACAAATGGGAATCTGTCCTCTGCATTAAAGGCTTCATAAACTGCGCTGTAGGTAAACAAATTCACCTTGTACGCACCAATCATTATGTAGCCCATATATTCCCCGCCCCTGTCAACAAGCTCAGGATTAAGAGCTGCAATGTTTAACACATCTTTTTGGAAAAGCTTCAAAACTTTTTCATTGCTAATAAACGCTTCCCACGCCTTAGCCCCAAAAATGGCAGTAGAAACATCGCTGTGTCCGTCTTTGCGTACAACGTCCATTCCGCCCTTCAAATCTGCAATCGGGTCTGCGCCTGTCGCATCCCATTTTGTAGAAACGCTAATTTTATGGTCAGGGTTCATTCCGTAGTCAAGCGTATATGCAATTTTGCCATTTTCGTCCGTCAAGTCTACCTTACCAGTTTGTAGCATTTTTGCAGCTTGCACTTCAATAGAAACTCTAATCATATCTTGCTCAAGCTCAAAAGCTGGTATCAAGGCGTTTTGCATTTCCGCAGTCCAACTTGCATAAGTTTTGTCAAACACGGTTTCGCCAGGCTTTCTTTGCATAAGGTCGTAAAGGCTAACGGGCCGTGCAAGTGAATAGAGCGGAGGGCGCACTTGTTTCCCAGTAAACAAATCAGGCGCAACTTGAACAGCCCCGCTTCCGTTTGGCGTTACAACTGGCGCGATTTTTACAGAGCGATTTATAACATCAATGTCAATCAACTCTCCATTTGTAAAATACTGCGGTTTTACAGTAAAGAATGAACTCAAAAAGCCCATCCGCCCAACGTCAGGGCGGTTACGGAAAACCTCAAGCATTGTTTCCTTAAATTCAGGTATCTTCATCTTTCAAAAACTCCTTTTAGTACGCTCGCGCGTACTTTTTATTTTTTCTTAAACCTCATGCACGGGAAGGGCAATAATGCTGTTTCCCCGCAAAGTGTCTACTTGCGCATCCGTCAAAGCTGTGTCGTCTACAGTAAGCGCAAGCCTATTTACTCGCCCGCTAATCATAACGCGAATATTTACATCCACGCTAGAACTAGCCGCATTAGTTACATCTTCAATAATAACCGCAAGCCCTTCATCGCCCGCGCTTAAAGAAGTTGCCTTTTCAAATTTTCCGCTTGCCGCTCGTTTTACCACCGAACCTTTTTTCAAAGTGGAATTTGCGTCTACAACAACGGTTGCCGTTTCGTGCTCGTTGTTGCCAATTTCAAGCGGTGGATTTTTGTAGTCAGTGCTAACTATGTTTTCCATGCTTATTTACCTCCCAGCATCATTTTTTTATACGCAGAAAGAACAGCTTTCTGTTCATCTGTTTTGTCAGGCTCTGGAACTGTAACGCTAGGCACATTGTCGCTCATCCGTGCAGCTTTAAGCTGTGTCTTGCAAAATACCTCGTGATACTTTGCCGTTACATCATTTGCAGAAACTGGCGTTCCCGCTTTAATAAAATCAACCGCAGCTCCAACGTCTCCGCTGTCAGTTGCCATCTTCAAGTGCGCCGTTACACGTGAACGCTCATCTTCCACGCCAGCGGTAAACACTGAATTGTAAAGGTCAGGATATTTTGTCTTTAATTCTGTAATATCCATTTACTTTCCTCCTTAATCTATGTTTCCTGTCAAAGGGGTCTGTCCCCATTGACAAGTTGTCAATTAGACCTGTCCCCATTGACAGATTTATATTGATTTCATTATGTCTTTTAATGAATTATAATTTGTATTTTGTCTTTTTGGTAAAGAAGATGCTATTTTTTTACATGATTCTTTATCAAATGATATATCTTTTTGATTTTCTTTTTCTTCTTTTTTTTCTTTTTGTGGTAAAGATAA
>CALCEK010000032.1 GCA_937900125.1 uncultured Treponema sp.
TGGAGTTCAGACGTGTGCTCTTCCGATCTATCAAAGAAATCAAATAATCATTTGCCTCAGTTGTGCCAATTTGCGACAAAACTTTGTAGCATTTTTCTTTTACAACTTTTTCTTCGTCCTTATCTCTGCACCGATAAATTAAATACGGCACGGCACTAGAAAGTTTTCGTTTTGCGCAAGTGTCAATGGCTTCTAGGCGAACTTTGTAATGGGCATCTCGCAAGCCCTGAAGTAAAAGCGCGTCAGATTTTGAATCCTCATAATACGAAATTCCTTTTATAACGTAAACTCGTAAATTAGGGTCGTCGCTTTCAAAGAGTTCAATCAAAATGTTTTCAGCATCGGGCTTTCCGATTGCACCAATGGCTTCGGCGGCGTACATTCTAACGTAGAGATTTTCATTTTCATCTTCGGCAAGGCTTGCAAGTTTTTCCCATGTGGATTCCGCTTTGAGTTTTCCAAGAACTTTTACCAACGACTGCCGTTGTCCTACGGACAAATCATCGCGGTCAACAAAGTCGGCAAGAAAATTCGCTTCTTCATCTCCACCAATTTCTCCCAAACAAGAAATCGCTTGCGAAAAATAATCAGCTTCCTCTTTGTCAATTAAATCAATTACCCCAGGAATTGCCGCTTTTGATTTTACACTCGAAATATACGAAAAAGACGCATCTACAGTGCTGCGTTTTTCATCGTAGGGGTCGTTTATAACTTCAACAGTAAAATCTTCAAGGCAAGAGTCTTTTAACTTTGCAAAATAGTTTATAATTTTTTCCCGAACAGAAACGCTTTTTGTTTCCCAAAACAAATCATAAGCTTCTTCTTTAAATCGAACATCTTCTTCTTGCGTTAAAGTTTCTAGCAAGGAAACTATTTGATTTTGTAATCCATAGCGAAAAGTTTCTTCACATTCTTTTTGGTATTCTGTCCCCGAATGTTCTGGATTTTTTTCATTTGAAAAAGAAATTTGTTCTTGCGTTGCTTTTTGTGGACGTTTTGAATCAGGGTAGATTTTGTCCTTTTTTATATATGAACTTTCGCCAAACAAAATAGGGAGTGTAAAAAACAATGCCACAAAAAATGTAATATTTTTTTTCATAACAAAAATCTCCTAAAAAAATCTAGGGCAACTCTAAAAGCTAAGTTTAGAATCCCTCATTGCTTCTTTAATTAAACTTCATTTGAATGAAATTGTTTCAAAAAATCATCGCGAAACTGAACAAAAGTTTCGTTTGCAATACTGCTTCGCGCATTTTTTACAAGCGAATTCAAAAAATAAAGATTGTGATAACTTGCAAGCATTGAAGAAAGAATTTCTTGTTCGCGGAAAATGTGGCGCAAATATGCTCTTGAATATGTGCGGCAAACTTTGCAATTACAATTTTTGTCAATCGGAGAAAAATCATGTTCAAATCGCTTTTGCTTTATAGAAATCATTCCGCAAGAAGAAAAATAAAGTCCGTGCCGTGCAATTCTTGTTGGCTGAACACAATCGAACATATCAATTCCATCGGAAACAGCTTCAAGGATATATTCGGGAGTGCCAATTCCCATAACGTAACGCGGTTTTTCTTTTGGAAGAAAATTTACCGTGTAGCGAAGTTTTTCCGCAAAAATCTCTGGGCTTTCGCCAACACTCAAACCCCCAATGGCAAGTCCTGGTGTTTCCAAAGAAGAAACAAAAGTCGCGCTTTCTTTTCTAAGGTCGTCAAAAAAATTTCCCTGAACGATTGGAAACAAAATTCCTTTATAGCCATTTTCTTGTTGCCGCTTCCATTCCGCAACTGCCCGTTTTGCCCAATCGCTTGTGATTCGCAAAGCCCGCTCGGCTTCAGAACGTGAAACACCAAAACCTGTGCAAACATCAAGTTGCATCTGAATATCGCTATTTAATTTTGTTTGCGTTTGAACAACATTTTCTGGAGTGAACAAATGTTTAGAACCGTCAATGTCGGAACGAAACGTAACTCCTTCATTTTGAATTTTCCTTAACGATGCAAGCGAAAAAACTTGGAAGCCACCAGAGTCAGTTAAGAAATTTTTTTTCCACTGAGTAAAGCCATGCAAACCTCCAGCTTCTTGCACAAGGTCGGCACCAGGGCGCATATATAAATGATAAGTGTTTGCCAAAATGATTTGGAATCCCATTTCTTCAAGGGAATCTTTTGAAACAGCTTTTACAGTTCCTTTTGTTCCGACTGGCATAAAAACGGGAGTTTCAACATCTCCGTGGGGCAAATGAATTACACCGCATCTTGCCTTAGCCTTGTTATCTTCACTTTTAATTTCAAAAAAATTCTCAATCAAGATTTTCTCCTATGTACGAGCGTATTTTAAAAGTATAGCACTTATTATAACAAAAAGCCAAACTGGAAACCACGCGCCAAAAATCGGCGGAATTGCTTCAAACTTTGCCATAAGCATTGTTATCATTTGGAGGACATAAAATAAAACTACCGCCAAAATGCTAAGTGCTAGGCTTATCAAAAGAACATTTTTGCGCGTTTTGCCACTCAAACCGATTGCCAAAAAAACGACAATAAACACAACGCACGGAAAAGCATATTTTTTGTAATACTCCGATTTTGCCTCTGCGCTCGGAAGCCCCGCCTTTTCCAAATGATGAATATAAGTTCTCGCCTCTTTTGTGCTGACTTCTTCTACAGACACGGTGTTATTCCGAAAAGTTTCTGGCGGTTCAACAAGACGTTTTATGTATTCAAAGTCAACTTCGCCAATCTGAATTTTTCCATCTTTTTTTTGATAACATTTTCCTCCAGCAAGTTCCCACAAATTGTCTTGCCACACCGCCGAATCCGCAGTAATCAGCGCGTCAAATTGAGAATCTTCTGTACGAAATAAAATGTAAACTGAATAAAGGCGTTTCACCGAATCATCGTAATAATCTGCCTTGTAAATCAAATGACCTTCTTCCGCCATAACAACAATTTTGTTATTGTTTAAAGATTGCTCTTTGTGCAAAACCTGATTTTGCAGTGAAGTTTTTTTTGCATAAGTCCACACCACAAGATTATCTTCAAAGAAAAAAAGTCCAAAGCTCATTGCAATAGAAATCACCAAAAGTGGCGCGGTAAATTTAAACAAAGAAATCCCCGAAGCAAAAACCGCCAACAACTCATTTTTTGCGTAAAGGTCGCTTAACATATACGCGGTCGCAAAAAGAACCGCAATGGGAACCGCATACCACACCGACTTTGGAATGTAATAAAGCATAATCAGCAAAACTTGCTTTGCGGGAACATTGCGCGAAATGTAAGCCCACACGTTCATCAAAAGGTCAGTTAAACCAAGAACAAGTACAAAAAAGAAAAGAGAAGCTAAAAACGTAGCAAAAAATTTTTTGCACATATAAATGACAAGCTTCATTTTTTTCTCAATCTAATGTACAAAATGATTCCTAATATTCCGATAAAAAAATTAGGTCCCCACATCATCCAAAAGCCGTTAAGCCCGCTTCTTAAGCCGAACATTTGCCCTAAAATTGTTGCCGCCCAATACAAAACTGAAATAATGATTCCAAAAATCAGCCCCAAAGTTTGCCCGTCTTTTTTTCCAAACACAAGTGCCAAAGGAAAAGCGAGTAGTGCAAAAAAAATCGAACCAAATGGAATTGAAAATTTTTTATTGTATTCCAATTTGTAATTATTCATTTGCCGATTTGAAATTGAGTTTTCTTTTTGAAGCGATTTTATTTTTTTGTAAAGGTCAAAAGAGGTCATCTCTCGTGGCGAAACAGAGCTTGAAGAAATATTTACAGAATCCTCAAACACATTAAATTCAAGCGCATCAGAAAAAATCGCATCGTAATTTCCGCGCTCATTTGCTTGTAACAAAAGCACAAGCGGATTTTCCATTTTTAGTTGCATCAAAACGCCAACACTGCTTGCGCGTTCAACATCAGTTTCGCCCGCAACAATGATTCTTTGCGTTCCATCGTCCGCAGAATCGAACAAAACCATATCACTCACGTGTCCGCCAAAAACTTCGCCAATTACCAAAGTTGAATTGTTCATCCTTTTTATTGAGTGCGATTCCAATTCCACAGCAGGATTTGAAGTTACAATTTGCCGATACAAACGATTATAATGCAAAGTTCCAAGCGGCAAAAAATAATCGTTCATAATAAAACTAAAAAGAGAAATCAAAATTCCCATAACAAGCACGGCTTTTAAAATAAGAGAATACCGCTGCCCCGACGCTCTTAAAATTAGGATTTCGTTGTCCGTTACCATTCTGCCTAAGCACATCAAAAAGCCAACAAGCGTTGCAAAAGGCGCAGACTGTGCAATTATTGCGGGCAAACAGTAAGCAATTAAACGCAAAACTGTAGAAACGGGAACTCTTTTTTTTAAAATCGTTTCTGCAAGGAGCAACATTTGATTTACAAAAAAAACTACAAAAAAGAATAAAAAGCAAATCAAAAAGTAAAGGAGCAATTCTTTTGCAATGTACTTTACGAGTACGTGATTTCTGATTTTTGTGCGAGCTATCATTTTGCGCTTAACGTTTAAACTCCTGTGCTGCCGAAGCCCGCTTCTCCGCGTTCTGTTTCAGAGAGATTTTCGCTTTTGCAAAAAACTCCGCGCATTACAGGCGAAACAACAATTTGCGCGATGCGCTCCCCACACTTGATTGTAAAATCCTCATCGCCCAAGTTTATAAGTAAAACTTTTAACTCCCCCCTATAATCCGAATCAATTGTTCCAGGTGAGTTTAAAACGGTAATTCCATTTTTAAAAGCCAAACCACTTCGCGGACGAACTTGAATTTCAAATCCGCATGGAATCTCAAAAAAAAGTCCAGTAGGAATTAACGCCCGCGTTTTAGCTTTTAACAAAATCGGCTCAGGCAAAAATGCGCAAACATCCGCGCCCGCCGCCCCTAAAGTTTTATATTCAGGCAAAAGTCCGCTTTCAGAACGACACTTTATTTTTATTTCACTAAAGTTTTGCATATTTTTTTCTCCTTTTCAGTAAGTTTTTGCCCGTACACAAAAGTAAGCCGATTGTTTGGCAAAAAAATTTCTTTTACGACTTTTTCAATATCCGCCGAAGTTACTTCGTTAATTTTTTCAATCAATTCTTCGCTTGACGAAATTGGAATGTTAAGCGAAATAAATTTTTGATTGCGCCGCATTACCGCCTCAGTGTCCTCCGAATTGATAAATTCTTCGCCGCACAAATGTTCTTTTGCGTCCGCAATTTCAGAATCCAAAACACCGTTTTCAAAAAGCAGGTCAAGTTCACAATGGAGTGCCTTAATCACCTCAAGCGTTTTTTCTTTTTCGCAAAGAGAAGCGACATACCAAACTGCATTTTTTTCATACGCGGAAAAAACCGAATAAACGCTATAGCAAAGCGCGAGTTTTTCGCGCAAAGAATCAAAAAGTCGGCTCGAAAAACTTTCGCCAGTAAGCACATTTAAAATCGCAAGCGCAAAATACGTTTTTGAATCGATTGGCGTGTGGAATCCTTGAATTAAAAAAATTTGATTTTGGTTGAATGGGGCTTCCTTAAAAAATATTCCGTTTACATTCAGTTTTCCAGAAGAGGCAAAAAATGATTCTGTCAGATTTTCTTCTTCCCTTTGCGCCCGATGCGTTTTTCCGTTTTCAAGAATCGAAATTGCTTCTTCTACACCAAAATTTCCCGCGATTGAAACAAGCAATTTTCCTTCGGCAAAATATTTTTTGTACCACAAAAGAATTTTTTCAAGCGTTAAATTTTTTACGTCGGACGAAGTTCCCGCAATCGGTTTTCCTAAAGAAGAATCTTTCCACAAAAGAGAAGCGGCTTCTTCAAGTGCAGATTCTTCTAAATCATCTTGAACACCCGCAATTTCGCTTAAAACAACATTTCTTTCTTTTTCAACTTCATCAATCGGAAAAATTGAATCTTCCGACATTTCAAGCATGGTCTTTAAAGCTAAAAAAACAAAATCAGTTTTTGCGGGAACAAGCGAATAAAGACAAACCTGTTCTCGCTCGGTAAAAGCATTTATGTAACCGCCCATTTTGTCAAAGATTTTAGCAATTTCTTTTGCCGAATGATTTTTTGTTCCCTTAAACAAAAGATGTTCTGTAAAATGACTAATTCCATATTCGCCTTCTGCTTCAAATCGGCTTCCAACAAAAAAATAAAATCCAATAGAAACGGACTTTGCAGAAGGAATTTTTTCTGCGGCAAGAATTATGCCATTTTGCAACACATATTTTTTTATCATTTAAAATAAAACAAGGCTTTAAAAAATTTGCAAGGAGCAGTGTAAAGTTTGCGCTGCCCCTTGCACTTTTTAGATTTTATTTTGCCTGAGCTTCTATAGCATCAATATAAGACAAGTTCAATCTTCCCATTTTGTCAACTTCAAGCAATTTTACAGGAATCACTTGACCTTCTTTTAAAACATCGCTGACCTTTTCTACGCGAGAACGTGAAAGCTTGGAAATATGACAAAGCCCTTCTTTTCCAGGCAAGATTTCTACAAATGCGCCAAAGTCCATAATGCGCTTTACAGTTCCAGTGTAAATTGTTCCTGGCTCTGGGTCTTCGCAAATTGCCCGAACAGCCGCTTTTGCCGCATCGGTGGATTTTCCAGTTTTTCCGTAAATTGTAACAGTTCCATCGTCATCTGTGTTAATGGTAACACCATACTGTGAGCAAAGTGTTTTTACATTTTTTCCACCAGGACCAATAAGTGCGCCAATTTTGTCAACTGGAATTTTTAGGCTTTCAATTTTTGGAGCGTAAGCACTAATTGCTTGCGGTTTATTAATGCACTTTTCCATTATGTCAAGAATGTGATTTCTTCCGCGTTTTGCTTGGTCAAGAGCTTTGCGCATAATGTCCATTGTTACGCCCGCGATTTTTATGTCCTCGGCTATGAAGCCGTCGATGAGCGCCGGGGCGGCTCCGACTGGCGCACCACGCCCGCGATCCTGTAAACGGCGCAAAGGAGCCTGCCCATGGACGAGAAGCTGTCCCGGATCGAGGACAAATACGAAAAACTCACGGCCCGGATGAACGATCCGGCCATCTACAGCGATATCGACGCCTACACGGCCGCCGTCCGCGAGCAAAAGGATCTTGAGCCGGTGGTGGAGGCCTGGCGCGGGGTGAAAAAGCTGAAAGAGCGCATCGACGACGCCCGGCTCACGATAGAGGAGAACGATGAAGAGCTGCGCCAGCTTGCCCGCGAAGAGCTCGCGGAGGCTGAAGCCGCCCTGCCGGAGGCGGAGCTGCGGCTGAAGACCCTGCTGCTCCCCGCCGATCCCAACGACGAAAAAAACGTCATCCTCGAGATCCGCGGCGGCGTGGGCGGCGAGGAATCCGCCCTCTTCGCCCACAGCCTTTACCGCATGTATTCCATGTACGCCGACAGGCAGGGCTGGCGCGTGACCGTGGCCAATCTCAGCGAAACACAGCTCGGCGGCATCAAAGAGATCAGCTGCATCGTAGAGGGCCGCGGCGCCTATTCCCGCCTGAAATTCGAAAGCGGCACTCACCGCGTCCAGCGCGGCGCGCACGGTGCGTCCCGTATATATAACGTCATCTACAAGAACAACGATTCTGTTCTTGACCGAAAAATCCACCCTTGTCTCGTTTATTGTCGGGGCAACGCTCATCTCTTCAAGATCGTCCCGGTAAAGAGTTATATCGAGTTCTCCGATAGGAACGTCTGAGCCTTCGATCTCTTTGATGTTCCCTGCGATCTCCTGCGCCAGCGGCACACCCCTTCTTCTGATGCCCAGAAGAACTATGTTTTCTGCGCCCTCGTTCTGCTCCAGGATCTCGTGAGACATTCTTTTAAGAGCCCTGTGCATGGCGTCCCCGTTCATCAGCTGGGCCTTTGGCTTCTGATTCTGTTCCATAAAAAACCGCCTTGTCTGCTGACAAGACGCGCTTTCTGCTCTCCGGCCTTAT
>CALCEK010000033.1 GCA_937900125.1 uncultured Treponema sp.
AAAATTATCTAAAACGAGTTTTTCGAGATGCCCTAAATATGTTCGGGAATTGAAGTTTTTAAACAGTTTTAGCGGGATTTTGAATGGAATTTGAAGCTCTTACACCAAAAATTGGAATGTTTCACCATAACACGAATATTGGAATCTTTTGCACAAACAACGATTTGTATTTGATTGACACTGGTTCTTCAGAAAAAGATGGCAAGTGCCTTTTGTCAAACATAAAAGACCTTTTTCCTAACAAACAAATTAAGGCTATTTTAAACACACATTCTCATTCAGACCATTGCGGTGGAAATGCTTTTATAAAAAAAGAAACTGGTTGTGAGGTTTGGGCAGCTCAAAAAGAAAGCCTTTTAATGCAAATTCCAGAGGCAATGAGTTTTATCTATTGGGGCGGATTTCCAATCGAAGAACTCCAAAGTCAAAAATTCATAACTCAAGATTCCACTTTTATTGAAAAAATCTTAAAAGAAGAACAAATTGACTTAGGCGAAATAAAAATAACTTGTATTTCATTACCAGGGCACTGTTTTGACCAATTAGGTTATGTTGTTTTAGATGTAAAAGCAAACAAATCAGTATTTTTTTTAGGCGATGGATTTTTTGGCGCATCCTTTCTAAAAAAATATTGGATTCCATTTATGTACAATCCTCAACTTTTTAGGGATTCTGTAAAAAAAATTGAAGAAACTTTTGCCGATATTTTTGTTCCCTCACACGGAGATACATACAATTCAGAAAATATTCATGCGATTGCCGAATTAAATGTGATTGTTACTCTTGAAACTGAAACTCTCATTCTAAAAACACTCAAAAAAGCTTCGCTCACAACGGAAGAATTGCTAGAAGCTGTTGCGGATTTTGCGGGAATCGATTTAAGGTTAAGTCAATTTATTTTAATTGGTTGCACATTGCGCTCCTATTTATCAGAGCTTTACAATAGCAAAAAGATCACCTTTAAAATAGAAGATAACAGGCTACTTTGGTCTATTTGTTAAATTACTAGGTTTAATTTCGAGTTTTAGAAATTCGTCATTCTTCGAGTTTGTCATTCTGAACGCCACAAGGTGTGAAGAATCTAGCATTTGTTTTGCAGAGAAGCACTCTCACTTGTAAAGAGATGTTTCGCTGGCAACGCCTATCGCTCAATATGCCAGTTTCTCTCCACTCACACCCGATTTTTTTGTGACAAATTTATTTTAGCCCGTCAACAATTGCAATTCCAGAAGATGCACCTATGCGACTCGCTCCCGCAGAAATAAGTGTAAGAGCTTCTTCCGTTGTGTGAATTCCGCCACTCGCCTTAACGCCCACATTTTCGCCAACAGTTTTTCGCATCAAAGTAACTGCACGAACTTTTGCGTCAAATTCGGCTTTTTCATTCCCAGTCGATTTTGCAAAACCAGTAGAAGTTTTTACAAAATCAAAACCAGAACTTTTGGCAAGCACACTTGACTTTTCAATTTCTTCATCAGTAAGAAGAGAAGTTTCCAAAATGAGTTTAAGAAGTACGCGATTTTCTGTTTCTGATTTTACGGATTTTACAATTTGCAAAAGTTCCGCTTCTAATTCAGCCCATTTGTGCGCCTTAACAAGCGACAAACTAATTACAAAATCAAGTTCTTCTGCACCATCTTTTATTGCACATTCGGCTTGTAAACATTTTGATTTTGTACTTGACGCTCCATGTGGAAAATCTATCACCGTACAAACTTTTGTTGAAGATTCCGACAAAATTGAATGTACAAGCGAAACAAAAACGGGTTGTATGCAAATAGACGCAAATCCATAGGGTAAAGATTTTTTACAAAAATCCTCTACATCTTGTGATGTTGCACTAGGGGTAAGCAATGTTTGGTCAATGTATTTAGCAAGTTCTTCTTTATTCATAAAAAAAATATAGCACAACTAAAAAATTTGTGAAAGTGTTACAAAATGTATCTTCGGGCAGTTCGTTTCCGTGCTACACTTTCTGTACCCCCTCCACTTGAAAAAAAAAGCATTTTTTTTTATGCTTAAAAAATGAAAATTATTTCTTGGAATGTAAACGGAATTCGCGCCGCAGAAAAAAAAGGATTTTCTTCTTGGCTTTTAGATTCTAAGGCTGATGTTGTGTGCATTCAGGAAACAAAAGCAAATCCTTTGCAACTAGAGCCTAACTTAATTTCTCCAGGAGCAAAATGCGATGAGGATGAACCGATTTTTGCCTCAGCCTTAAAAAAATCTGAAATCGTATACAACTCCGTTTTTTCTTCGGCAAAAAAAGCGGGCTATTCGGGAACAGCCATTTATTCGCTTAAAAAGCCCGATTCAACAGAAACATTAGGGATTCCCGAGTTTGATGATGAAGGCAGAACGACCATAGCTCATTTTGGAACTTTAGCGGTAATAAGCGCGTACTTTCCAAACAGTCAAGGGCAAGGGCTTAGATTAGACTACAAATTACGCTATTGCGATGCTATTTTTAATAAATGCAATGAATTAGTAAAAAGCGGAAAAAATATTGTGCTTTGCGGAGATTATAACATTGCGCACAAAAGCATTGACCTTGCAAATCCAAAGGCAAATGAAAAAAACGCTGGCTATTTACCCGAAGAACGCGAATGGATGGATTTTTTTACAAGCCACGGCTACACGGACACTTTTAGGCTTTTTTGCTCAGAGCCAAAACAATACACTTGGTGGAGCTACAGAATGCACGCGCGAGAAAAAAATATCGGGTGGCGTATAGATTATCAGTGCGTAAACGACTCATATACAAAAAATGTAGTTTCTTCTACAATTTTATCGGAGGTGCAAGGAAGCGACCACTGCCCCATAAGTATAGAGTTAGCATAAGCTAATTCTTTATAATACAATGATTTTTTTGTTGCCATTTTTTTTAGATTGTGTTAAATTTACTAAAGTGTTAATGAGTTTTTTTAAGCTTTAAGAATACTCTTTAGCTTTTAAAACATTTTAAACTCTATTCTTTTAGAGTAAATCCTAAAATACCAAAGTGAGGTTAGTATGGCTTACAAAATTTCAGCGGATTCTTGTATTAACTGTGGTGCTTGCGAAGGTGAATGTCCTTCAGAAGCAATTAGCGAAGTAAATGACAAAAGGTTCATTGCGGAAGATAAATGCGTGTCTTGCGGCTCATGTGCTTCCGTTTGCCCCGTAGGAGCAATCTCAGAATAGGCAAAACGCTTTACAAGCAATTTTCCTTTTTTATAGGTTCTCGGACGGTTGGCGAGAGCCTATTTTTTTTGCGTTATAAGGAGATATAATGAAAAAAAAATTTGATGGTTCACTAAATCATCTTTTTTCCACCGTTTTAAGATTATTTTTAGTTATTTTTGGAACATTTCTTTTAGCCTTTGTTTTGGTGTTTCCCTTATGGAAATGGGCAAGCGTTTCAGAAAGGTCTTATTCTATTTTTGTAACAATCATAATAGTTTTGGCATTCGCTTTTGTCTTGATTCAAAACTTTAAAAAACAGGGTGCGCTTGTTTTTTTTAGAAAATTTTCTAAAATCGCCTTGATTTTTTTAGCATTACTTTTTGCAATTTTCCTCGTTTTAAACGAAAAGAAATTTATTGCACTTTGTCTTATTCCCATAACAATAATTTTGTATAGCTTAATTTCTCGGTTGTTTGCAAAAGTAGGTAAAAAATGAAACGCTTTTTAATTTTATTTTCAGCTTTGATTTTGACATTTTTCCCGCTTTTTTGTCAACAATCCGATTTTGAACTTGAAAAAATACAAATTCTAAATACCAGAAAAGATTCAGCTTTTAAAAAATATCAGGATAAAATTGAAAAAGCAAATATTGCCTATGCTTCAGGACGTTTTTCTGATGAAAATATGGCATTTTTTTCTTATACAGTTTCTGAGGAATACGATTCTTTTTATTCGCCCTTGCAAACAATAGCCGCTAGATGCTCTGTTTCGCAAGATAGCATAATAACGCTCAATCATATAGAAGAAAGTACACAAAAACTTACGGGGAAAAACCTAATTTTACCAGTTGCCGACGGGCTTTATCTTTCAGTAAATCCTCAAACTCGCATAGAAATTTTGCTTTCCGAACAATATGCAGAAGACATTCAAAATGGAAAGTACCCGCTTTTTGAAATTTCGGGGGAACAATTTTATTTTATGCAAAAAGAACATTTTTCTCCTGCGGAACGGGCGTATTTTTTTGATTCCGAGCTGATTTTGCCACTTGAAAAACATATTTTAACTTCTGCCTTTGGAATGAGAAAAAGTCCAATCAGCGGAAAATGGCTAATGCACAACGGAATTGATATGGCTGCCCCACTCGGCTCTTCGATTATGGCATGCAAAAGCGCAACTGTGCAAAGCGTTCACAAATTAGACCCAGTGTACGGAAATTACATAATTCTTGACCACGGAAAAGATTTTTCAAGTCTATATGCACACATGGATGAAATTTTTGTAAACGATGGCGAGCAAGTTAAACGCGGACAAATAATCGGAACGGTTGGACTAACAGGGCTTACGACAGGACCGCATCTTCATTTTGAAATTCACGATGGCGGTTCTCCAAAAGACCCAAATCAGTATTTTTAAGGGAATCGGGCTTTACAAAGTTCGAATCCCCTAGAAAAACAAAAAATTGTGTGTTATAATCTTCTTATGTTTACGCTAAAAAGGCGTGTTCACCTAAAATTTTTGCTCATTTTTGTTTTTTCGATGATTTTTTTTCAGGTAAAAGCGGAAACTTTTAGGGTTCACGATGTTATTGAGCTTGACATAGATTCCTCGGGCGAAAAAAATACAGTAAACGCTGGGATAAATGACGCGATTTTGGTTGTTTTGCCAGACGATTTGACATTTATAGAAGGAATCGAGTTGATTTTTAAAGTTCCTCCCGAAGTTGCTTCTTGGCGAGATAGCGTTGCTTGGTCATTTTATGAAAACCTCGCGCCAACACCAGATTCTACTATAATAGATTATAGTGGTACGCGAACTACAGTTGGCACTTTTTCTAATTCGCTCAGTTTGAATATGCAAATTCCACTTTTTGCCGAAAACACAATCAAAAGAAACGCATATTCGCATTATTTAAGACAAATTCCAGAAATTGTTGACGGAAAAATGAAACTTGGCGATAAAGTTAAATTTATGGCATCAGGAAAAGAGTATGATGTTGTAGAAATTGGATATTTAACACCTAATAGAGTTCAGGTTGAAGA
>CALCEK010000034.1 GCA_937900125.1 uncultured Treponema sp.
TTCAGTACGGATTTTATCCCCTTCAACTTTAAAATGCTTTCCTGTAATCGGGTCTCTAGTAAACAAATTTATTATTTGATTTTTACTTACCGCAATTCCAGAAATTTCGATTGTAAGGTCATCAACTTTTTTAATCGTTCCCCCCAACATTCCAAAAGAAAGTTCAAGAGCCGCCGTAAAAGCGCGCATTGCCTTTGTTGTTGTTATGTGAACACAAAAAGATAACTCGTAATCTCCATTTTTTGCGGGAATCATTTTTCCATAAACAGCATCGCTTCCATTTATTGTTAGCCCGATTAAATTCCGCAAATACTGACCTGGACGTGTTATGTAAAAAAGAATATCTTCACTTTCTTGAGTTAAAAAATCAGCATAAGGAGTTTCTAGCGAATTTGAACGAATGGCGTACTTTTCAAGCAAAGGAAACAATTTTCGCGCAGTACAAACAACCGAATCAGAAGGGAAAGAAAGCATAAAATCCGTATCTTGCCGAACATAATAGTCAAAAGAATTAGGAAAACCATTTTCTAAAGCTTCGTCGGAGGAAACGGCTTGATAACTTTGCTTAGACCACCCATTTTTTTTTGTAAGAACCGCCTTTTGCGCCACCGACGGAAAATTTCCGTAAGAGGCAATTTCTAGGCGGCTCAAATCTTTTACAGTTCCAAGCCCCGCATACAAAGAACCTATACGCGATACAAGTAATTGTGCATCATTTTTTGAAAGCGAAGGAATTTCTGCAAGCAAAATTTCAGTTGTCAATTCAGTATGATTCTGGACTGGAACAAAAACGTAAATGCTAGAATCTTCGCTTAGCAAAGAAAGTGGATGTACCTCTGGCAAGTCTTTGTTTGGTCGGGATGAACAAGAAAAAACGAGCGGTAAAAAGAGAAATAATATTGAAATAAACTTAAATCGATTTTCACCTACAATCTTTCTTTTTCTCATCCCAATTCTCCAAACAGTTTAGGAAACCTCTAAAAATTGCAATTTTTAGAGGTACTTTGAAAATGCGATGTTCTAAGTCGTTGTATTCAACGGCTTAGAACTCGACGGCATCTCGAAAAAATTATCTAAAACGAATTTTTCGAGATGCCCTTTATTTTGCAATTTCAATACTTACCAGCCAAGAAAATTCTTCAGCGTCAACTTTTGTACCGTTAGAATTTTCGTCCCATTCAATTACAGAAGCAAGTGTTTCCGCAGAAACAAAATCTTTAAATTGAACAAAGGCATTTTTTAGTTCTTTAGAGCCATTTAATGTCAATTTGATTCTGTCTGTAATTTCAAAACCACTTTCTTTGCGCAAATTCTGAATTCCACGCACAAGGTCTCGCGCATAGCCTTCATTTTTTAAAGCCTCAGTGATTTTTGTTTCCAGCCCAATAGTCAATGTTCCATCGTTAAGAACTTTTAAATCTTCCTTTTCGGAACGTTCAACAAGCACATTTTCGCTTGTAAGATTTACGTCCGTGCCGTCAACAGAAATTGTAAGCGTGTGTCCGTCAAGAATCGTTGCAATCTGCTCATTAGAAAGTTTTTCGATTTCTGCGGCGCAAGCTTTCATTTTTGAGCCAAGTTGTTTTCCTAATACGCGGAAATTTGCTTTTGCGCTATACTCAACAAGTTCGTCTTCCCTATCGTGAAAAATCACTTGTTTTACATTTAATTCTTCCAAAATAGTGTCCTGCATTGCTTCTAGGACTTTTTTCTCTTCCTCATTGCGAGTAACAAGCGCAACAGACTGCAAAGGCTGCCGATTTTTTATATTAAACTGATTTCTTAGGCTGCGCCCCATACTTACAGCTTTTTGAACCGTTGCCATCTGAAATTCCAACTGCTCATCGCGGAATCTTTCATTGTAAGTCGGAAAATCCATCAGATGAACACTTTCTTTGTCTTCGGCAGTGCGCAAATTTTGATACATATTTTCTGTTAAAAACGGAATAAATGGAGATGCTGTAAGCGTAAATGTTTTTAGTGCGTAATATAATGCACCATAGGCTTCTAGCTTATCGGTGTCACTTCCAGATTTCCAAAAGCGACGGCGATTTCTACGAATGTACCAATTGTTGATTTGGTCAATGATTGTTAGCATTGGGTCGATTGCGGCACTTAAATCGTAATCGTCCATTGCCTCTCTAACATCTTTTACCATTTTTTGTGAAACCGACAAAATCCAGCGGTCAAGCGGATTATCTGGCAATTTTTCGTCAAACTCATGCCCTGTACAAGTTACACCATCGATGTTTGCATATTGAACAAAGAAACTGTAGCTATTCCAAAGTGGCAAAATTATGCTCTTTATGACTTCGCGCACCCCGTCATCTGAATAGCGAATTTCGTCCGCGCGAACAACTGCCGAATGCATCAAAAACAAGGGTGTCTGTTATGGCACCTGTAGTATCCGTAAGTGCTCTGACAGAAAGACCGCCATCGTAAAGATAGTAGGATGTATCAGATCCCTCACGTCTGGAGATCAGCTCAAAGCCACGGGTATAGTAGACGGTATCTGTTCCGTTCGTTGCTTTGAGAACCT
>CALCEK010000035.1 GCA_937900125.1 uncultured Treponema sp.
TTGGAAAATCTCTTGTTGAAGATGATTTTTTGGATACTGCAAAAAAATTGCTCGCTGATGCGGAAGTTAAGGGCGTAAAGATTTTACTTCCTGTTGACCATGTTGCCGCTGCTGAATTTAGCGCAGATGCAGCTCCAGTTGAGGTTGACGGAGTTGATATTCCTGATGATTTAATGGCGATGGATGTTGGTCCTAAAACTGTTGAAGAATATAAAAAGGTTATTTCTACAGCAAAGTCAATCGTTTGGAATGGTCCTGTTGGCGTATTTGAATTTGAAGCTTTTGCAAAAGGCACAGAAGCGGTTGCAAAATTGGTGGCCGAAGCAACTGGAAACGGTGCAATGACGGTTGTCGGTGGCGGCGATAGTGTTGCAGCTGTAAATAAGTTTAAATTGGCTGACAAAATGAGCCACGTTTCTACAGGCGGTGGAGCTTCGCTTGAATTCCTTGAAGGAAAAACTTTGCCAGGAATCGCAATCCTCGCAACAAAATAACTGAGGAAACTTTTTAAGCAACCTGTTCGGAACAAAGTCTTCCGAGCGGGTTTAGTAAATATCATGTCGCTAGAATAATAGGAGTTATATATGGCTAGAACGCATTATATCGCAGGAAACTGGAAAATGAATACTTCCAAAACGGAAGCTGTAAAATTAGCAGAAGATTTGGTTGTTGCTTTAAAAGGAAAAACAAATAAGTTTATGATAGGAGTTCCTTTTGTTTACCTTGATGCCGTTTCTCAAATTGTAAAAGGAACAAATATTTTGCTTGGCGCACAGGACGTTGCTGCAACTGCAAATGGCGCACACACGGGAGAAGTTTCAACAGAAATGTTAAAAGACCTTGGTGTTCAAGCGGTGATTTTAGGTCATTCTGAACGCAGACACGAAATTGGAGAAAGTGATGAACTTATCAATAAAAAAGTTCGCCGTGCTTTAAATGAAGGTCTTGAAGTTGTTTTGTGTATAGGCGAATTGCTTTCTGACAGAGAAGCTGGCAACGCTGAACAAGTATGTGCTTTTCAGCTTTCTGCAGACCTTGCTGGTGTTAGCGCAGAACAAATGAAAAACGTAACAATTGCCTATGAACCAGTGTGGGCAATCGGAACGGGAAAAACTGCTACTCCAGAGGATGCGGAGGCGATTCACAAATTCTGCCGCGCGTACATTGCTAAGTTGTATGACGAAAAAGTCGCAGAAGAAACTATTATTCAGTATGGTGGTTCGATGAAAGCGTCAAATGCAAAAGATTTGCTTTCTCAACCTGATATTGACGGCGGACTTATCGGTGGTGCATCACTAAAGGCAGAAACGTTCACACCAATTTGTGAGTGTTAAAGCTTACTATTCAAATGGCGCATTTGCAATCTGATTTAAGACGGTTTGCTTTTTAAATGCGCTGTTTGTAAAATGTCAGCTAAAATATCAAATTTCGCTTATTTACTCTCATTGACTAAGCAAAAAAAAAACAGTATCATTTTATAGCTACGGAATCTTAAGATGAGGATTTCGAATTTTGTGTGGCTTATTGGAGTAAAAAATGGGTGTTATTAGAACTATCCTTTTGATTGCGTTTATCATTGTTTGTATTTTTTTGATTCTTTTAGTTCTTGTTCAAAATGAAGATAATAATGGAATGGGAAGCCCTTTTGGTGGCGGACAATCAGTTGCATTTGGTTCTCGTTCAGCAAGCGTTCTTACAAAGACAACGGGTGTTTTTGTTGCATTGTTTTTTGTAGTGGCTTTTTTCCTCGCTTTATTGAACAAAGTTCCTTCAACAAATGCTGGTCTTGATTCAGCTATTTTGGAAGTTGAGGGCGAAACTCAAAATGCAACAGGAAATTCTTCATGGCTAGATGACCTAGTTGATGAAAAAGTACAAGAATCTTCTATAGAAGAAGCAACAATTTCCGAATCCGTTCCTGAAACGAATGTAGAAGCAGAAAAATAAAGGAAACCTCTAAAAATTGCAATTTTTATAGGTAACTTTGAAAATGTGATGTTCTAAATTGTTGTATTTCAACGACTTAGAACTCGACGGCATCTCGAAAAAATTATGTAAAACGAGTTTTTCGAGATGCCCTAAAAACTTTTTAGGTTAATCTTTAAAAGTCATTAAGATTTGATTTTTAGGGATTTTCCTAAAACTAAAATTTTAGACAAGATAATCTGGAGAAAAAATGATTCTTGATAGCGTGTTTTCCCCTAAAACAATAAAATTAAATCTTGAAAGTACAGAAAAAGATGAATTGTTTGAAGAATTGCTTGAAGTCTTAGTTTCTGTATATCCATCTGTTGATAGGACAGAGGCACTGTCTGCAATGCAAGAGCGAGAATCAAAAATGAGTACGGGAATTATGCACGGAATTGCGATTCCTCATGGAGCAACTTCTTCTGTGGAACACATTATCGGTGCAATCGGAATTAGCAAACACGGAATTGACTATGAATCCCTAGATGGCTCTCCTGTACATCTTGTTTTTCTTGTGCTGTATAATTCTTCTGAAACAGAGGGGCATTTGGCGGTTTTAAAGGATTTGGCAACTGTTTTACAAGACCCTTCGTTTATGAAAAACGTCATTGAAATGCAAAGTGCGCAAGACGTGTACGACTTACTTTTGCGGTATAAAGGAAATCTCTAAAAATAGGAGTATTAAAATGAGTGCAGAAATTGATATGATTCAGCGATTGTTTGAGGTTGAACGCGAAAGTGCAGAGTTAGTTCACGAAGCACAAAAAAAAGCTGATGAAAAAATTGCAGAGGCACGTGCGCAAGCTGAAACTCGTTTTAAAGAAGAGTATGCAAAAGTCGCTGATAAAATTGAAAATTCTGAAAAACAATTTAATGAAGAATGTCTTTCCGCGCACACTAAAGCTATTAGCGATTATAAAAAGAATTTGTCGTCTTTAAAAGTTGATACTAATGCGTTTGAACAACTTGTTCAAAACTTAATTTTTGCTTAAATTGTGGTGTTGTAATGGATAAATCTGCGGCAGATGCCTTTGTGTATGCAAAAGCAAGCGGAATTTTAGCAAATTCCTTTGTTGGAAAACGAGCGCAATTATTGTTTTCGGTAAATTCTATAGGGGAATTGTGGTCGCTTTTGTTCAATTCAGAAATTCCCTCTGTTCCAGAAACTGTGCTTGCGCGAACGCTAGAAAATCAAGCGCAAGAATCTTTTTTAAAACAATATAAATCTTTGCTTTCTCATTATTCTAAACCCGCAGAAGTCCTTGTTGATTTGCTTGATTTTTATGAGGTGAGTAATTTAAAGGAAATTGGAGCGGCTCTTTGTTTTGGCGAAAAAGAATTGCCTCAATTGTATGAAACAAAACCTTTTAATAAAATCAAGTACGAAAAATGGCCAAATATTCAGGCAATGACGCAAGATTCGCCATACAGTTGGTATGATTCTGTTCCACTTTTGACAGAGCAGCAACAAAATGATTATCGGCTTGATTGTCAATATTTGTCAGAAATTTGGGAATCTGCAAAAGCTATACATTCGTCTTGTAAACAAGATGTTGTTTCGCTTTTTTACGAGCATATTCGCATTGAAAATGCAATTTGGACACTCAGATTGCGTATTTATTATCAAATGCCCGACGAAGAAATTTTGTTTCGCCTAGAATCTGCCTTTCTTCCCCAAGAAATAAAAGAATCGGCTTTAAAAGAAACAAAATTTTTGCTCAACCTTGAACTTGATGACTATGAGCAATGGAAAAAATGGTCATTTGCGCGTCTTTTAAATCCGCATGAAGAGGGTGTCGTCTGGACAGTTGACCCACGCTGGGTGTATAATCTTCATAGAAAAGAATATGTGGAAAAAGCAAAACGCTTGTTTCATAAACATCCATTTACAGAATGTCCTCTGCTTTGTTTTTTTCTAATAAAGCGGAATGAACTTGATACAATTCGAACTGCATCGGAAAGCCTTAGATTGAATGTGGATTCTGCACAGGCTATGGAAATTGCTGGCTTAACGGAGGTAAAAAATGGCTAAGACAACAAATATGAGCTTAGTGGAACTCCTTGTATATAAAGAAGATATTCATTTGGTTTTAAAATATTTAGGTAAACTTGGGGATTTTCAGTTTCAGCAAGAACTTGATTCAAGTTTAAATGTTTCTTCTGGAAAAAATGAGTTAAATCCCGATGGCGAACTTTACGCGCGGCTTCAAAATGCAAGAGCTTTGCTAAATATACCTGATTTGGAAAAATATACTGAAGCTATCGATATTCCGTCTAAAGAAGATGAAGAAACTGCACTCAATTTGATTTCAAGTGTGGACGCTTTAGGCGAACGGGAAAAAGTTGCAAGCGAAGAGGCAAAACACATCGCTGATACCTATACAGAAGCATTGGCGTTTTCTAATTTAAAAGTTTCTTATTCTGATTTGGAATCTCTTTCGTTTTTAACTTTGAGGATTGGAAAAATCTCCCAAAATGATTTGCCTGTTTTAAAAAATGCGATTGGAAGTAGGGCAGTGGTTGTGCCACTTGGAGATGATTCTTCTAGGGTTATGATTGCTTGTTCTAAAAAAGCGCGTTTTTTTGTTGACACTGAGCTTAAAAAAGTTTCTTTTGTTGAGTTGGAGATTCCGCACGATTTTAAAGGTGTTCCTGATGATATGCTCGAAAGTCTTAAAAAACAAAAAGAAGCATCTGAAGCAGTTTTGTCCGAAATCCAAACGGAGCGAAGAAATTTTGCAGAAACGCATAAAGATTCATTGTATCATCTTTTACAAGTGTATTCGGTCGGTTCACAAATTTACGAAGTGAAAAATCGTTTAGAATCCACAGAATATGTGTATAGAATTACGGGCTGGATTCCCACATACGAAAGTGTTTCGGTGATGAAAAATTTGGACGAGCTTACAAAAGGCAGAACGGGAATTAGAAAATTTTTGCCTGGAGAAGTCGCTTCCGTGGTTTCTGGTCAAGAGCAAGTGCCAGTTCAGCTAAAACATGGAAAAGTTGTTTCAAATTTTGAACGAATGATTTTTAGTTATGGTGCACCGCTTTACGGAACTGTTGACCCAACACCTTTTGTTGCAATATTTTTTACGGTTTTGTTTGGAATTATGTTTGGAGACGCAGGACAAGGCTTGGTGTTTCTTATTGCAGGGATTCTTATGTGTAACAAAAAAATGAAGCTTATGGGCTGGGAAAAATTCGGTCCAATCTTTATTTGCATAGGAATCAGCAGCACAATAATGGGACTTTTAACAGGAGAATTTTTTGCGAGTGAAACAATTCTTGAACCTTTTGAGCGTTTTGTAACTGGACTATTTGGCGAGCCGAGAAATCAAATTCTTCCTATGATGCCTACTGGCAGTTCAGAATCGATAAAAAGAATGTTCTTATTTTTTGGTTTTACAATCGGAATCGGGTTTATTATAAATACTTGCGGTTTGATTATGAACATTGTAAACCAATTTGTGTTGGGGCGAACAGGACGGGCTTTGTTTGGAAAAACTGGACTTTCTGGTGCGATTTTCTTTTGGTACGTTATTATTTTTGCGTTGAGAATCGCGCTTTTGGGGCAGAAGCCTGGTGTTTACGATTGGGTTATAATCGCACTTACGCTCATACTTACGGCTTTTGGTGAACCACTCGAACGGCTAGTCAGTAAAGAAAAACCTGTGTTTGAAAATGGGCTTTTCAGCGGAATCATTTCGGCAATTGTTGAAGTAATTGAAGTGCTTTCTTCTTATATTTCTAACACTGTTAGTTTTTTGCGCGTTGGAGCATTTGCTTTAGCACACGCAGTTTTGGGATACATTATTTCAATGATGGCGGAATTAGTTCCTGGGCTTGGTACTATATTTGTGTATATCATTGGAAATGCTGTAGTTGTAGTTCTTGAAGGAATGATTGTTGCAATTCAGGTTGTCCGTTTGCAATACTATGAATTCTTTAGCAAATTCTTTACGGAAACTGGGCGAGAGTTCAAGCCGTTTAGATTTGAATA
>CALCEK010000036.1 GCA_937900125.1 uncultured Treponema sp.
AACTGGGGGCGCACGGCACAACGCGGAGTCATACCGAGCGAATGTGAAGAATCTGGTTTTTGTTTGGAAAAATGCACAGATTCTTCGGGTTTTACCCTCAGACTTAGGGACTGTTTAGAATGATGCGCAAAGTTTTTATTAAACCCATTCGGAAACCTCAGTTTCAGAACAGGTCTATTCTTTTCGGGACATAAAATTTAGGGAAAGAATTGCTAAAATTACAGCGTATACAATAAATGCGGCTAAAAGGGCATTTGAGCTAAAAGTTCCAATTAAAACGTAATTGATTGTTTCGTAAGTGTAACGCGCCATTTTTAAAATTGCGTAAACAAAACAACTGTAAAGCGGAAGCAATAAAATCCAGCGGAACTTAAACGGCAGTTGTTTATCTTCAATTCGGTAATTCCAACCCATTGTTGCGGCAAATAAAAGCATAATCAAAACAAACAGCGGATACGCGCCACGGCTTACCAAATTTTTTAAGTAAACTTCATAAGAAAAACCGTAATTTGTGGCATTTTTTAAGAAATTGTTTAAAGTTAAAAACGGCATTGCTTCTGCCCCACCCGCTGCACTGTGAATCGTCAGAAAATCGGAATACGGCATTGGCAAAAACAAAATTTTTGCTTCTTGATTGTTGATTTTGCTTTTGTTTTGCGCAATTCGATTTATTGCATTTGCACCTAGCTTAGAAATTGTTTCTTGCATTTGCGCTTCCGTTTGAATTGTTTGCGGTAAACCCGTTGTTTCGTAACTGTAAACTGGAACGCTGATAATTCCTTCTGTTTCGCGGTCAACGGCTTGGAGCATTATAAATGGAATCGATTTCCACGATTTTTTTATTCCAAGCGCGATTTTTGTTTGCTCGTCAAAAGTGTCAGTAGAAACGGAAATAACTTTTGCAATTGGCGCATACATTGAATACAAAAGTTCACCAGTTTTTGCAAAATGCACAATTGTAAAATCGTTTAAATAACGAATCAGACTTCCCGCTTCATGCACATCCATAGAGGCACGAATGTAAAATACGCTTCGCGTTCCATCTGCATTGTTTAAGGAAAAATAAACGTCTGAGTGGTTTATAAGCTGATTCATATTTTCTGTTTCGTCAATAAAAAAATACTGACTTTCTACAGCTTCTTTTGCAAGTGCCAAAAATCGATTTATGTCTGGGTCATTGCTACGTTCCAAACTTGAATCAAGGCGCAAAAATGAATAATAGGCTTTTAGGTAATCTTTTTGATTTAATGCAATGTAGGCATCGCGTTTTTTTGTATAAAAGCTCGGTTCATAGTCAACACCCAAATCTGGATTTTTTAGCTGACTCCATGCGTAATTTGCAGCTTCCATTGCTTGCGGAAGATTTGTGTTTGTTCCCGAACAGGCTTCTTGTGCCAAAACCGCCCAATAATGCGCGTTAAACCAATCTTTTTCTTCGGCGGCACGTTGTGAACGTTCTAAAAGTTCCTTAACGGTATAAGAATGGTCTTGCGCAGAAAAAGGACGTTCGCTTTCTATAAAAACGGTTTCGTTTTCTTCGTAGCGCAATTTATCGCGGGCAATGTCGCTTTCATCGCGAGCCTGTTTTAAAAGTTGCGCTACAGTTGCGTCTTTTGGTGCGACTCTTTGCGCTTGCAGTGCGTATTGGTAAGCTAATTCTGGCTCATCAACTTGCAAAAGATGTTCTGCAATGGCAATATTTGTTTGCAAAAGTTCTGGAGCTTGCTCTTTTGCGGTGAGTGATTTTTTTGTCGCGGGAACAAAAAATTCCGCATTTAAAGTTAAAATCAACATTAGCACAAGCGATAAAATCATTACTAATTTGTAGCGGTCAATCATTGCGGGCGAAAATCTTACGATTGAGTTTCCGTTTGTTTTTTTCCAAGTTACTGAGCAGGTGACCGTAAATCCGCTTATAAAAATGGTTGGAAGTGTTTGTAAAAAATACGAAAGTCCGCGCAAAATTTTATATGAAAATAAATCGCCCTGAATTAAAGGCGGTGTTTGCCGAACAATTAAATTTATTGCAATGCAAAGCACAAAAATCAATGCGGTGTAAATGGACAAAATAAAAATGCTGCGTTTCATTCCGAAAAATCTCCTTCAAAATCATCGTCAAAATCGGAAAATACTGTTGCTTTAGGTTGTCTTTTTCTTTTGATGTCGATTAAAAGCCCTGTTATTGCAAAGATTAAAAAAATCAATATATTAAACACGGCAAGAAAAGGATTAGTAAAAAAGGTAAATCGCGCAAACAGTTCATTTATTTTGTTAGCGATAGGCACCAAGAATCCAATTTTATCGTACAAAATATTTATTTCTAAAATCAGTGCAGAAGCGTAGGTTATTACCATAACATTTACAAGTCGCCATTTAGAAATGTGCCGCATTCCCGCGAGCGACAAAAGCGCGAATCCCAAAAGTGAAAAATTCAGCCAAGCAAGGCTACCGTTTTTGTGGGCAGAATAGGCTTTTGCGCAAAAAAGCGCACAGTGTTGCATTACAATATTTGTAAGCGCAGAAGTTTGCATGGAGTTTTCTATCAGTGAGTCGGAAAAATCGTATTCTGAACCTAATTTTTCGCCCGTAAAGGTGTAAACGTTTTTTGCTGTAGAAGCAAGGTCAAAGCATACGCCGTCCGCAACGTTTTCTTTTGTTACCGCAGAATAATAAAAAACTTTTCCGTTGAAATTTCTAAAATAACCGCTAGAAAGTGGAACGGCACTTGTATTTATGTTAAAGGTGTCGTATTTTTGTTGCATTTTAAAAGAAATCGGAAGCAAAATGCCCCAACTAAGGCACAAATACAAAATTCCGTAAACAATAAGTGGCAACCAAGAAGTTGACGAATGTCGAATCAGGTAAAAAATCATCAACGCCCCAATTGAAACGAGCATTAGCGGAAAGGCAAAAAATAAGCCGTGCGTAAAAAAGGTAATGTTAAAACTTTTTAGCGGCTGACCAGCTACAAGAGTTTTGCAAAGTGCGTGAACTGTGTACGCTCCAGACAAAAGGATTGTTCCTACAAACACAATAATCACGTAGTAAAAGATAAGGTGAATGGCCGTTGCCAAAGAATCTTTTGTTTTCATCATTTTAGAATAACACTAAGAGGACGAAAAAACAAGGGCGATGTGTTTTCCACAAGTTTTGCCAATCTTGAAACATATTATGCGCTGATTTTACACAAGTTTTCCACAGGCAACTTTTTGCGGATAAAACCAAATGTTTTTTGTGCCGATTTTTTTGTTTTGGATAATAAAAAATGCAATGTAAAAATAAAGATTTAATTCTTTGTATTACAATGATTTGTGTTTTGCGTTTTTTCCCGATTCCCATTTTTCCTTTAAAAATGGCAAAAAATTTGATTCAAGTTTTTTTATGTTCGTTCCGAATTCAAAAGTTTTCCCCAAACAATTCACAAAATGCCTAAACAAAATCTCACCTTTTCCACAACTTTTCCACAGTTTGTGGAAAAACCGCCCGTTTTGCCACCCGCACCCCTTCTTTGCGGAAAATGTACCCGCTTCCGCTACCTACCCCTGCGTGTTTTGCGCAAGTTGCGTTTTTTCCGCTGACACGCCCCGCTGTTTGCGTACTTTCTTTGCGGACACTTTGCAAAGACATTCTTTTTTGATACACTACATTCTTATGGTTATAGCTTCTATAGATTTAAAGGGCGGGCATGTTGTTCAGCTAAAAAATGGTAAGGATTTGGTTATTCAGCGCGATGACGCGGAACGTTTAATGCAAGATTTTTCTGTTTATGGCGAAGTTGCGATTATAGATTTAGATGCGGCACTTGGAAACAGGGACGAAAAAGGAAATACGGCAAATACTGCCCTTTTAAAGTCGCTTTTGCGCAAAGGAAATGTCCGTGTTGGCGGTGGAATAAAAACCGTAAAACAGGCACGCGAATTGATTTCTCTTGGAGCTGAAAAAGTCATAATCGGTTCGGCGGCATGGAAACAAAATCCATCTGACGGCGACATTTTAAATGTTGAATTTTTGCAAGAACTGACACACGCCATTGGGAAGCAGCGCATAATTATTTCTGTGGATTCAATCAATGGAAATATTGCGGTAAAAGGCTGGACTCAAACGGCGGGAATTCCGCTTTTGGACGGAGCTAAAGCCGCAGAAAAATACGCTTCCGAATTGCTTTTTACTTGTGTAGAAAAAGAAGGCTGTATGCAGGGAACTGATATGGCTTTGGTGGAACAATTACGCAATGCGGTTTCTTGCCGAGTTGTTGCCGCTGGCGGAGTAAATTCCCTTGAGCAAATTGTCGCGCTAGAAAAATTAGGTTGCGATGTTCAGCTGGGAATGGCATTGTACACAGAAAAAGTTCGACTTTCCGATTGTTTTTGCGAATGTCTGAATTGGGAAAAAACGGCAGGACTTATTCCCGTAATTGCGCAAAGTACTGCGGGTGAAGTTTTGATGTTGGGATACGCAAACAAAGAATCGCTTCAAAAATCATTTGAAACAAAAAAATTAACTTTTTTTAGCCGAACAAGAAACAAGCTTTGGACAAAAGGCGAATCGAGTGGTCATTTTTTGGAGTTAGAAAAAATGCGAGCTGATTGCGACCGCGATACAATCTTGGCAACAGTCGTTCCGAACGGTGGTGTGTGCCACACAGGAAGTTGGACTTGCTTTACAAGCGAGGCTGATGAAAAAAGTTCGTTGGAACGTTTGTACGGCATAATTGCGAATCGCTTTGCAAATCCAACGCCAGGAAGTTATACGGCAACACTCAATTCAACTCGAGTTCGCGAAAAAATCCTTGAAGAAGCCGAAGAATTAACCGAAGCCGAAGAAAAATCGGATGTCATTTGGGAAGTCGCCGATTTAATTTATTTTGTCAGCGTTCTTATGCAAAAAGAAGGTGTTTTGTGGCAAGACGTTTACAACGAGCTTGATAGGCGTCACAAAGAAAAGTAGGAGCAAAAATGATAAAAATTCAAAATGCAAGCGAAGTTGAAGATGCGTTTTTTGAAGGGAAAAATTTTGAGTTTGCGGACAAAACTGTAAGCGAAATTTTAGAAACTGTCCGCACACAAAAAGATTCCGCGCTAAAAGAATTTAGTTTAAAATTTGACAAAATATGCCCCGCGTCTTTTGAGATTCCGCTTGAAGAGGCAAAACAAGAGGCGGAAAATTTGCAAAAAGAAAATCCCGCTTTGTACGAGGCACTTTGTTATTCGCGCGACCTTGCCTTGCGTTTTGCAAAAAAACAGCGCGAATGTTTTACAGATTTTGAAGTTGAATTAGAGCCTGGACTTTTTACAGGACAAAAAACAATTCCTGTAGAAAAAGCAGGACTTTATGTTC
>CALCEK010000037.1 GCA_937900125.1 uncultured Treponema sp.
GGTTGAGGGAATGGCTCCCGAAAACAGCATCGACGACGAGCCCAAGAAGGACAGGCGCCCCAGGCGTGACAATAACCGCAGAAGATAACAAACGCAGCAAAGCCGACAGGATGCATAATCCTGTTGGCTGAGACTGTCGAAAAAGGGCATAACCGCGCCAAAATATAATGTAGGGGAGGGTACTCCCTGTGAGGGAGATGTCAGCTCGTCCAAACGCATTGCGTGTTCGAAGCAAAATGCAGTAGCTTTTGCTAAAGAACACTACATACTTTTCTCCTCTCAAATCAAAATATCGCTTTGCTGCTTTTTGATTTGTAGGGGAGGGCTTCCACGCCCTCCCATTTTTGGAGGGTGAGCCGTCTGCGGCTGAGCAATCCACGCCCTCCCGTTTCTCGTAGGGGTCGACGACTCGGCGACCCGTGTGTGCAGCACCACTTTAAATCAATAACAACTTAAACGCCCCGAGGACATCGAGTCCTCGGGGCGTTTTGGCGCTTTCCGTCTTTTGCTCGGGGGCAGTACCATCGTACAGCTCCCACTCGCAAAAAACGTAATTCTGCTCCTTTTTCAAAAGTCTCCCAGCGTGTCAAAATGTATTATTAAAGCTTTTGACAGGATCCGGTGCTAGTTCATCCAGCGTACGGTTTGATCATATGATGGGTTCATTCCGTGCATGGTTGGATCAAAAAGTATTTGGATGGGGATTTCTGAATAATAAGGCAATTTTTGTATACCTTGATCGTAAACAAGGCATGAGTATTGGTTTTCCCTATATGTTGGCATGTGGTGGTCTTACACTTGCGTCCGTTTTTATAATTCCATATGTCCATAATATGATTATCTCTTTGCAACACAAGAAACTTAATGAAATCATCTTCGATACCCTGTTTTTCCTTCTTCATTTTTTCCTAAAGCTAAAAGACAAAATCCCTTGTTGTACAAAAGCATTGGAAAAGCGTCTAGCTTGCCCGCTTGCACACACATTTGTATAGCATTAGAACACATTTCTATTGCCTCTTCATAATGTCCATCGCGTCCAATGCAACAAGAAAGATTATATACTATCACGGGGTAATGAATAGCGCGAGAAGCAAAATCAATCTCGGTGTTTTCATAAAAAATTTTCAAAAAAGAAAGGATTCTTAACGAATCTACTGTTTTTCCTAAATCATACAAAAGAGTTGCTATGTTGCTCAATAAATTTGCTTCAAGATTTGTGAGTAATTTTACAGTAAGTGGTTTTTCTAAGCAAAAATCTGGTATTGTTATTGAAATAGCCTTAATGTATTCTGATAAAATGTCAGATTTGGATTTTCCATTGTGTAAATCAAAATTTGCAGACGCATACAAAAAAAATTGTTTTTCAAGATTTGTCATTTCAGAAGAAATTTTCTCATATTCAGAAAGCAAAGTTTTGTAAGAAAAATTATGATTCACTATGCAATTTGAAATTTCTCGTTCAATTCCGCCGCGTCTAAATTCCTCTTCTGTAACAGGAATATTGTATTCGCAAGAAGGCAGCCCCAATCTGTGCAACAGTGCGTCTAAAGTTTTTTTGTTTGGATTATGCGTGCAAGTTTCAATTTTTGACAAAGTGGAAACTGAACAAATACCGTAACTCAATTCCTCCTGCGAAATGTGTCGCCGCGTCCGCAAATCCCGAATCGCCCTCCCCGCCGAATACATCATAAAAACCTCCACTTGTCATTTTACGAAAATTTATTTTTTCGTAAAGTGCTATGGTGAAAAAGTATGGGGCAAGATATATTGATTTTAAAGTTAAAACCTTGGAGGGTTATATGAAAAAAGAATTAAAAGTTTTAATTCTCGGTGCTATTGTCACCGTATTAGCACAAGGCTGCAACCACGCAGCTTCATTTCAAGACGCTAATTCTGATAAATTAGAAATTTTAGCAGAATTTGAAGTTTCTAATCAGGATGCCACAAATACTGAAGCGTCAAAGCTATATATGTGGTGGCTAGACCCAAAATTAGATAATTGTTTTGCAGAAGATACACAAATTCTCACAACATTAGGCTATAAAAACGTACAAGATGTTAGTATAGGTGATTATGTAATTGGAGCAGATAAGACCACAGAGTTTTATGTATATTCAACAACATTAGATGAATTTAATGGTAACATAATAAATATCTCCATTAACAATCACACATTATCGGTTACAGATATTCATCCAATAGTTACTTATAAGAATAATTCTTTAATCGTAGTGCAGGCAAAAGATTTAAATACTGGAGACTTTGTTTTTGCAGATAATGAGTGGCAATATGCAACAATAAGCACAGAACCATATACAGGATTCGTCTATAATGTCATACTTTGGGAAAATAATGATAATATAAAATCTAGCTTAGACACTTATGCTCGTACTCTATTTGCAAATGGTATTGTAACAGCAGATTTAACCATTCAGAGACTCTTATTGGATAACTAAATAATTTTACATTTTTATCTATTATGGTATAAAATTTTACCATAATAGATACTACGGAGAAAATATGACAGCACAAGAAAAGGCGATTGAAGAGATTTTGCTAAATGGAAGTTTAGAAAGTGCGTTTTCGCTGTTGAAAAACGGAATCAAGGCGGAAGAGATAAAACTCGATGGCGTAAATATTGTAACGGGAAGTATTTTGGCAAATGCAAAGTGCGAAACTTGTCTTAATCTTTTAAAACAAGCTAGTGAAACAATAACTAAAGCGGAGTTTTCCGTTTTAATTTTACAAGAAGCGGTGGTTTTAACTCCTTTACAAGCCGCCGCACTTAATTCACGCGGAATTGAAATTACAAAGGAAATTGAAAAAAAGTATGCAAAAAAGACAAATGCCTTAATTCTTTGCGCACAATATAAGCCATTTGATTTTTTGTGCAAGGTACTCGAATTTGTTTGCATAGAAAAAAAGGTAAAACTTCCACAAAATATAATTCAGGATTTACGAAAAACAGCGCTTGCGCGAGAAATTTTTTGTTCTGAGCGTGAAATTGATGAATTATTTACAAAATGTGGCTTGACAAATAAAAATAAATTGTATACAATATAATTGTAAACAAAACAAACTTTTTTTTAGGAGGACAATATGTCTGTTTATGATTATTCAGTTCCAACTCGCACTGGTGAAGAATTTTCTCTCAAAAATTATGAAGGGAAGGTCATTTTAATTGTGAATACGGCGACAGGCTGTGGTTTTACACCGCATTATAAAGATTTAGAAAAAATGTATGAATCCTACCATGAACGCGGTTTTGAAATTGTAGATGTTCCATGCAATCAATTTGCAGGACAAACGCCTGGTACTGATGAAGAAATCCACGAATTTTGCCAATTACACTACAAAACACAGTTTCCGCAGATGAAAAAATCTGATGTAAATGGCGAAAACGCGCTTCCGCTTTTTAATTATCTAAAAGAACAAAAGGGATTCGAAGGCTTTGGCATAGGTCCTGCCGCACTTGCAATGGACGTTATGTTAAAAAAACAAGACAAAAATTACAAGGAAAATCCAGACATTAAGTGGAATTTTACAAAATTCATTGTAAACCGCAACGGAGAAGTTGTTGCCCGCTTTGAACCCACCGCTGATATGAAAAAAGTTGACAAATTCGTACAAGATTTGCTTTAAAATAAAAAAGGCTTCCGCTAACAGGAAGCCTTTTTTTTTAACACAAAAAACTGTCACTCTGAGAAAGCCCCCACTCAAAAAATCTAGTTTCGCTGTAAAACAAATGCTAGATTTTTCACACCGTGCAGTGTTCAGAATGGCATACTAGACGGACATTTTAGTAGACTAGAGATGCTCCGTTTATTTTAAGATGCTAAATCCCAAATCCTTAATGTCTTTTGCAAAAGTCAAAACAGTGTTTTTTGAACCATTCATTGGTGTTTCGCCCATTCCAGGAATTTTTGCAAGGACGCTATTTGGAACAGTTATAATGTCGCACTTACAGCGGTCGGCTTCAACAATATTAAACAATTCTCTTGTAGATGCCCACAAACTTAAAGTTCCTGGTTTAGATGCGCAAATTTTTGCTGTTTTTCTCATAACAGGAATTGGGTCAATTCCAGAATCAGCTAAACGCCCTGCGAACACAGAAACAATATTTTTTGTTCCAGGCTTAAATGCGTGAACGGCGGCTTTAACTTGGGAAACAGTAAAAATCGCTGTAACATTCAACTGAATTCCCTGCTCAGAAAGTTTTTTAATAAGCGGAGCGGTTGAACTTCCATCAGTAAGCATAATTGGAATTTTTACAAAAACATTTTTTCCAAGTGCAGAAATAACTTTTGCTTCTTTTTCCATAGTTTCAAAATCGTCACCAAAAACTTCAAAACTTAAAGGCAAATCTGGAATGGCAGCGACAACTTCTTTTGCAAAGGAAACATAATCGGTTACGCCAGCTTTTTTCATCAAACTAGGATTAGTTGTAAAACCAGAAACATAGCCTTTTTTGTACTCGGCAATCATTGCGTCTTTGTCCGCACCATCTGCATAAACGGCAACTCTTAACTGTTTAAATGTCATATTCGCACCTCATTGTATTTTATACCAAAATAATTGATATATACCTATTCTAATTGATTTTATTGATATGTCAAGAGTTATTTTTCAATTTTACAATGGGCTTTTCTTGAAAAAACGGATGCGGATTTTTTTCCACCATCTCCATTGTCCGAAAGTTCATTTGTAATTTTACAATAAAAATACAAATCCTCATTTTCGGACAAAGTATGCGTGTAACTTGAATCCTGTGCGCCTTCAATCAACTTTCCACTTTGTACAGTCGATTCCGAACAAAACCACTGGTACAAAATAGTTCCTGCCGTTGGCGGTTCTACTTCAACGCGCAAAGTAACTTCCTTTCCTACGGCGGCAGAAATTGAAAGCGGATTGCGAACAATCACTGGCTCTTTGGCATTTTGCGCTTGAACAGAAAAAATTACTCTATCACTTTGAACCGTATTTGTTTTTCCGTAAGAATCCGAAGAAACTGTGCAATAATAATAGCTTGTTCCAATTTCGTTTGCTAGAACAGAAAGTTCCGATTTTGTCTCCCCCGCAATCACTTTCCCGCTCTCCGCTGCAGAATCAGAAACATACCATTGATATTGCAATTTTGCATTTGAACTTGATTTTGCGCCAACCGTGAAAGTTACAGTGTCTCCCAAATAAATATTTCCTTTTGGCACAAGCGGTTGAGCGTAAATAAATGGAGCTTCTGACATCGAAACATTTTCTTCTATAGAAGAAGCTAAAATTCTAGCGGGACGCGAAGTTACACTTTTTGCCTCCGATGCTTTTCCGCCTGGCAAAGTATTTGTAACACGGCAAAAATACCATGTTTTTTCGTCAGGAATTGCAGTATACGAAGAATCTTCAGCACCCGCAATGAGTGAACCTTCTGTGGCAGGATTATCGGTTCTGTACCATTGATATGTCAAATTTCCTCCGTCCAAAGACAAAGCCGAAACTCTAACATACGCAGATTCTCCATTTTGCACATAAACGGAGCTTGGTTGCACAGTTATAAGCGGCACTTTTGCCTGCGAAGAAAAAACATCGCTTGCGTTTACAGCAAAAAAATCAAGGTCACCTTCAGAAATATAACTTCGGCAAACTTCTGTTCCAAACAAAATATTTGCACTAGAGGACGGAGAATCGTTTCCAAAACCTTGTTCGTAAGAATTTTTGTATTTTTCTAAAAGTTGGTAAAACATCCTTTTCATCACCGATATTTAAATCGTTTTCTGTCATATTTAAATTTTTTTTTATGTTTTTTATTCGTTTACATAAATTATCATTAATATCATTCATTTTTTTTATTTTAGTTTTTAAAGATATATTTTCATCATTAAAACTTTTAATTTTATCATTTATGACTTGATGACTTTTTATTATTAATTCCATCTTTTCAATTAATTCATTTAAAATATATGAAAGAAAATCAGAAAACTCACATTTTTTATTAAATTTATTTATAAAATCGAAATTTATTTGATTAATGTCAGAATTAATTCTATTTTTTGTCATATTTTTTTGATTTTCAAATTCTGAATTTATTTTATTTTCAATACCTTTAATAATTAATAATAATGATTTGTAATGCTCATATAATTCATTTTTTTGTTCCTTTATATTTAGCATTTTCTTTTGAAGATTCATAATTTCCTTTCTATATTCTTTTTCTTTTAAGCTAGATATTAAATCCACTTTTTCCTTGTTGAAGATATTATTCTCTTTTTCCATAAATATTTTTTTTTGTTTAATTAATTCTATTTTTTCATTTCTTTGAGCTATTAATTTACTAATATCAACATTCTTCATCTTATAATATTCAACTTTTTTAATTTTGGTTTCAATTCCTTTATAATTAATTTGTATTGTACTTTTTCTCCTTATATTTTTTCTTGTTAAACCTTGACTATTAATTGATTTATTAATATTGATTTTATTTTCTTTAACTTTTGCATTTGTTGAAGAAAAAGAAAAACATCTTTGAAGGTTTTTATCTTTAATTAATTTCTTTCTTAATAAT
>CALCEK010000038.1 GCA_937900125.1 uncultured Treponema sp.
GTTTAAAGTGGTCTAAAAGGGCTTCTAAGTCTACAGACGATTGGGAGTAAGGCTAAGAAGTTAAAGCCCCTAGAATCGGCTTATACGAGGTTACAAGGGTATGTCTGTATGGAAGGTAAGTAATGTATAGTTTCAATAAACCAAACAGAATCAATTATATTCCTGTAGAAATATTAGAGGATATAGTATCAGATGTAGAAAATATTGCAGAACATTCCTTGAATACTGCCGATAGGCGTGTATGTAATAATGTGTTAAAAATTATAGAGTTAAGGTCAAAAGGATGGATATATAATACGTCAAAATGGTATGAATTGTAGGAGGAAAGTGAGAAATAAACATGAATGAAGCGGAAGTAAAAGTGTTAATGTCTATATGTTATAGGACTGGTATAAAGGATGGATGGGATTGTAAGGATTTACCAACACTTGAACAGTTAGATGATACAGTGAATGAGGTATACCATAATTATCTGATGGCTAAACAGGAACAAATGGCAGAAGAAGCAGTAGAGGAAATCTAAATGGTAACAAACAGTGATGCTTTAGAAGCAGCAAAGGTAATCAGAGAGTATTGCCAGATGATACCTGCGAGTTGCGAAGGATGTATATTTGTTGAGAATGATCCAGAAGTAGTATTTTTCAAGGGATGTCTGCTAAATAATCCAGACCATTTACCAGAAACATGGGAGCTAAATAAGTTAGGGAGTTTAATAATAGATGGACAAGTTTGTTAAGAAAATAGGTGCTAATCATGGAGGAAGTGATGAATGGTATACTCCTAAATCAGCAGTAAAGCCTATATTACAGTTTCTAAATCCTCATAGTGTAATCTGGTGTCCTTTTGACACTAAGGAAAGTAATTATGTTAAAGTATTAAGTAAAGCAGGGCATAAAGTAATACATACACATATAAGTGAGGGAAAAGACTTTTTCAAATGTAATGTTAAATCACATATAGATTATATAATCAGTAATCCACCTTATAGTTTAAGAAATAAAATATATGAGCGTTTATATAACTTAGATATTCCTTTTGCTATGTTATTTAACAGTAATGGCTTGTTTGACAGTAAACCAAGGATAGAATTAACAGCTAAATATGGAGCAGAGTTATTATATTTATATCCCAGAGTTAATTTTATATCTGAAAGCAGAAGTAGTTATATGCCGCCATTCCAAAGTGTTTACTTATGCCATAATGTACTACCAGATAAATTAATGTTTCATATAATCGGAAGGATAGTAGAAAGTGAGGACTGTAAATGACATTTGATGTGGCAAAAAAGGCAGAAAGTGAGGGGGTAAGATGAACGATTATGATGTTAAAATCCTACTTGATACTTTAGATACGGCAAAAATATATGCAGGAGCAGAGCTTGGAAGGTTATGTAATAACAATCAGCATATAGATGCATGCGTGTTTCAATCTATTAGGGATAGTATTGCGCGGAATATAAAGTTATTGCAATCTTATATGATTTGTAATGCAGAAAGTGAGGGATCAGAAAAGGTGTATAAAAAGGTAGCAAAAGAACTACTAGACGCTTTTATAGAGGATAAGATAGCAATTATAGGAGAGTTTAGTATTAATACGGAACAATCCTATAACTGGTTAAATAAAGAAGTTATTAAGTATGCAGAACGTTTAGACGAGAATGTGGATGAGTGGGTTAAAAGGATTAAAGCTGCAAGAGAGGGTGGCTTATAATGGGTATAATAGATCAGATAAAAACAGATGCCACTAAAACAGGCAGCAAAATACAAACAACAGAAGAAGCAAAATTAGAAGGTTTACTGAATAAAATGTTTTACCTTCCAAAAAATATTGCAGAAGAAACTAAATTTGTTAATCAGGTAATGACTAGAGGTTTAGAAAGTCAAGAACGTGTAGGACTCCATGCTTCTGCTATAATAGAAACAGGTAAGGATAGCTTTTGTGTAAGACAACAAGTATTATCTCTCCTGTATAAACAATTACAAGGTGAACAATTATCTGTTAATGTAATGCGTATATTTGAAGAAGGTAATGCAGTACATGAGAAATGGCAGAGACTATTTATCAGAGCAGGATATGCTAAAGCTAAAACATTAGACAGGACAAGGTTTGATTCTGAATATATGTTAAGTTTTACTCCTGATATCGTATGCCGTATACCAGAGTTTTATAATGGTGCTATGATCGGTGAAATAAAATCAATGAACAGTTTTAGTTTCAAAAAGCAGGACGAGCACCCTTCTGGTAAGAAGCAGCTACAGTTCTATATGTATCTCTGTCAGAAAGCTAAAGGGAACTTGAATGATAAAGATGATCCTGATTATAAAAAAGGTTTTGTCCTTATGGATAGTAAAAACGATCAGGAGTTTAAAGTAAGAGTTTATAATTATGATCCAGAAATAGTAGCTCCTTTTGTAGACAGGTTGGATGAAATAGCTTACCATTATAATAACTTCTTAGAGAATAAGAAAATGGTAAAAGGAAATAAGAATTGTGATAGTTATGAGTGTAAATTAGCTGATAAATGCCCTATGAAGGATGCCTGTTATGGGAGAGGAATAGGAAGGGTAAAGATATGACTGATAATGAGTTTTTATTGCAAGATCGTATCCAGAAGATACAACAGATAATAAATCAATATGGAGAAGAAAATTTTTATATCTCTTTTTCTGGTGGTAAAGACAGTACAGTATTAAGTAAGCTAATAGATATGGCTTTACCTGATAATAATATTCCTAGAGTATATGCTGATACAGGAATAGAACTTAATATGATCCGAAACTTTGTGTATAAACTGGCAGAAGATGATTGGAGAATAGAAATAATAAAACCTTCCCAAAATATAAGAGATATATTAGAGTTTTATGGTTATCCTTTTAAGAGCAAACACCATTCACGTTATGTTGATATATTTAGAAGGAAGGGCGTAACTAAAAGTATAAAACAATATACTACTCCGTTTGGTGTCGGCAAAGAAACTTACGGTGCATATAATTGTCCTAAAAAGCTAATGTATCAATTTGAATCAAATTATAACGGGATTAAAATTTCTGACAAATGTTGTGAAAAATTAAAAGAAAAACCAAAAGTAATAATCGGCGGTGCGGCTAGACTTTTGGAATTGATTCATTTAAAAAAACTTAAAGTGAACGCCGTAAAATCCCTAGTTTTAGATGAGGCGGATAGGCTTTTAAGTCCAGAACTTCGCTCTGACACAGAACGTCTTTTAGAAAGGCTTCCGAAAACAATACAAATAATTGGAAATTCGGCAACAGTTAGCCCCTATACTTGTAAAACTTTGCAAAATTTAAAATTTAGCCAAAAGGAGCTTGATTTTATTTCGCTTCCACCTGAAAATATTCTTAAAGAGAAAATCACTCACTGGGCAATTTTTTCTGAGCGCAGGAATAAAATCGACACATTGCGCAGTTTTATAAATGCGGAAAAACCGCAAAAGTTAATCGTTTTTAGCTCTAAAACCGACCAAGTAAAAATCATAAAAGAAAAGCTTGCATTTAAAGGAATTGAGTGTGGTCTTTTAAGCGCAAAAGAAAATAAAGTTGACCGAAAAACAACGATTGACCGCTTTAGAAGTGGAAAAATTAAAGTGCTTATCACAACAGACCTTGCCTCTCGCGGACTTGACATTCCAAACATTAGCCACGTAGTGCAAATGGACTTGCCTGAAGAAAGCGATTTTTTTGTTCACCGCGCAGGCAGAACTGCACGAGCTGGCAATACTGGAATAAACTGTGTAATTGGCGACGCTATAGAAATGCAAAATTATGCAAAACTTGAAAAAAAACTTAAAATAATCGTTTATCCCAAAATTCTTTACAAAGGAGTTGTATGTACTCCAGAATCATTATCTTAAGTTTATTTACAGCTTTTTCCATTCCGATTCTTGTTTCCGATTGCAAAACTCAAAGTTTTCCGCGCATTTTTGTCCAAGTAGGGATTTTTATTCTTGTAGCCGGACATCTCATTTGTTTTTTGCACACAAAAATGTTTAACATTTTAAGTTTTATTCAATATTTTGCACCGTACATTGTTTCTACATTCAGTTCATTTTTGCTTTTAGTTTTAACAAAAAAGGTGAGTAAAAATGGTCTTGGAAACGGAGATATTTTGTATGGAGCAATGTGTTCACTCGCACTAGAATTTCCTAAAATCCCTATAGGATATATTTTTTCCTGTTTGTACGCATTTATAGCGTTTCTTTTTAAATGGAAGGCAAAATCAAAAGACAAAACTGCAAAACTCGCATTTACCCCATTTATGTTCGCTGGAAGTCTTTCTGCCCAAGTGGCATTGCAATTTTTAGATGGAACTATTATTTCCTATTGTTAAAGGATTTCTAAATTGTTATAATAGATTTGTTCAAAAGTCTTATTGTTTGACTGGTTTAATGAACATTCAGATGTATGACCCCCTGTAAATCTCATTTTAAAAAAGAGGATTTTTGTGTTTTTAAAAAGTCTTGAAATATATGGTTTTAAATCTTTTGCAGATAGAACGCAAATCAATTTTGCAGATGGAATTACAGCTCTTTTAGGACCAAATGGTTGTGGAAAAAGCAATGTTGTAGATGCGACAAAGTGGGTTTTGGCAGAAAACAAGTCAAAGAATCTTCGGGCAAAATCAATGGAAGATGTTATCTTTAACGGAACCGAATCTCGCCCCGCCCTATCGCTTGCAGAAGTTACCCTAACAATTTCAAATGAAAATCACATAATTCCGCTAGATGAATCTGAAGTTGCAATCAAACGTAGGCTATATCGTTCTGGAGAAAATGAATATTACATAAACGGAAAACAAGTAGGTCCCACCGAAGTTAGAAAACTTTTTATGGACACTGGTGTTGGAAAAGCCGCCTATTCTGTTATGGAACAGGGAAAAATCGACCAAATTCTTTCAAGCAAGCCAGAAGACAGACGCTATCTTTTTGAAGAAGCCGCAGGAATCAGCAGAAGCAAAGCACAAGTTCAGGATGCCGAAAAAGACATTGAGCGGACAAAAGCAAATCTTGCGCAAATTGAAAGTGGCTTGAGCGAAACAAAGCGCAATTATGAAACTTTAAAAGTGCAATCTGACCGAACTTCAAAATATCGCTCTTTAAATGAAGAAAAATTTAACTATGAGCTTGACATTCAACTTTTGCGGCTAAAAGATTTTACACAAAACAAAGCTCGGAGCGAACAAAATCTTAAAGAAGCGGAAGAAAAACGAGATGCAATCACAAGCGAAATTGAAGAAATTTACGCAACACTAAACGAAAATACAGATAAAATTAAGGCTTTACAAGAACAAGTAAATGTAAAACAGCAAGAAGTCATAAAAATCAGTGCGGAACAGTCGGGCAAAAAGGCTTTACAAAAACAACTTCACGACCAACAACGCACGATTCGGGAAAAACTTGGGCAAATTGAAAATAGAATTAAAAATATTTCTGAGCGAATTGACGAATACACCGAAGAAATTGACAGTTTAAATGCAGAACTTCACGAAAAAGAAAAAAGCCTTGAAGACATTAACAAAAACATTTTTGGATTTCAAGAAAATATTCAGCAATCATCTTTGCAGATTCAAGAAAATGAGCGCGTTATAAATACAAATTTGGGGAAAATTCACAATCTTGATTCTGAACGCGCAAAGTTGCAAAAAGAACTCACCGCAATTACAGAAGACATTGTTACCGAATTAGACGCAAAATTAAAAGAAGCAGGCTATTCTTCTCAGGCAAATAAAAAAGCCGAAAGCGATTTACACACATTGCTTGAAAAAATCAAGATTTTTGTTCAAGGACGTGCTAACATTTTTAGCGATTTTGCCTCACTTCCATCTCATTCCGAAAAAGATGCGGCAAAATTTGGAACAGACGCGGTGTCAGCGTTTAAAGACTTACTTTCAATGTTAGAAGAACTATCTACTTGTATAGTATCGTACACAGGCACTTCTCCCAAATTTATTGACGACTTTCTTTCTCCCCAGGGAATCATCACAAAAAAGCGAGAAATTGATTCTTCAATTCAAGATAATTTAAATCAAATTGCACACATTGAATCTGAAAATGAAGATTTACGAAATTCAAATGAAGAATTAAACACAAAAATAGATGAATACAAAGAAACACTAAATCATTTAAGAATAAATCAAGCTCAGATGAGCCAACAAATAATGTCAAGCAAAGCGCAAGTTTCAACTTTAAGAAAAACGCTTGCAGAACAACAAGCATCTTTACGCGAGCAAGAAGACGAACAAAATCAAGAAACACGGCGCAAAGAAGCTTTAGACGAGCAAATTGAAGAACTTGACGAAATTATTGCGGAGTTGCAGCGCAAAGGCGAATCGATTACCGATGAATTAAATTCGCTAGATGAGCAAATTGCAGAATGTAACAGCCGTGTAAGCGGAAGACAAAATGCTTTGCAAAAAAAACAGGAAGAACGCAATAAGTATCAGGCGCAATTAGAAAAATGCAGCATTGGAATTGCGCAAACCGATACGGAAATTCGGAACATAAAACAAAACTTTCAAGATAATTTTTCGCGCGACCTTATGGAATTTGAAGAGCGAATGTACACCATAACGCAAAGTTCACAAGATTTGCGGACAAAATTGGCAGATACAAAACAAAAACTCCAAGCTCTAGGACAGGTTAATTTGATGGCGGTAGAGCAATTTGCCGAAGAAAAAGAGCATTATGAACGCCAACTTGAAAGTTTCAATGACGCAAAAGCAACGCTCGCAAACCTTGAGCGCGTTAGCGAAGAAATTCGGACAAAATCGTCAGAATTGTTTCTAAATACCTACAATAGAATCCGAAAAAATTTCCATAATATGTTTAGAAGGCTTTTTGGCGGTGGAGGACGTGCCGAATTGCGTTTGGTAGACCCGACAAATGTGCTTATAACGGGAATTGAAATTTACGCGCAGCCGCCTGGAAAAAAGCTCGAAAATATTTCTTTGCTGTCTGGTGGAGAAAAAACTATGACGGCGATTGCGCTTTTGTTTGCAACCTACCAAGTTCGCCCTAGCCCGTTTTGCCTTCTTGACGAAATTGACGCAGCTCTCGATGACAAAAATGTTGCAAGTTTTGTTAGTGCGCTTAGGGCTTTTGCAAATGTTAGCCAATACATTGTCATTACTCACAACCGAAAAACCGTTATGGGAGCTTCTAGTATGCTAGGCGTTACTATGGAAGAAAGTGGCGTTTCAAAAGTTGTACAAATTCGGCTTGATGAGGAAACAATCAAGGGGAATATTTCTTTTGATGATTCTGATGACTTTGTAGAAGAGGACATTCCTCCCGAAGAAGGAATTATTATTCCCGCACGACCGCCACGCCGTGAGCATAACCCCGATGGTTCCTTAAAATCACCTGAAAATGATTTGAAAAAACAAGAAATGCCTAGTTCTACACCGCCTTTAACCGAACCCATTGCAGAAGAAACAAATCTAAAGGAAAGTGAAAATGCAGTCGATTGATGATATAAAAGAGCAAATTTCAGATATTTTTAAGAAAAATAACAAACTCGTTCTCACAATAATTATTTTGCTCACGTTTATGTCAATAAGCGCATTTTTTATTTTGTTTTCGCACACTTTAAAACAGAATAAAAAGCCAAAACAAGGAATTTCCATTCCCGAACCAGAATATTCTTCTTCTAATGATTTTATTCCGCCGCAAAATTTACCCCTAAGCGATGAATATTATTTTTCTCGCGTTCCAAAAGACAAGTGGACAAAAGAAGATGCCGATGAATACTTTGAGATTCCAAATCAATCTTTAATAAACGAGCTAGAAAATGCAAACGATTCGTTGGTAAACGAAATTTTAGGAGCAGTTCCATGAAAAAAATCTTAAATTGTCTTGGAATATTTTTTTTGGCACATTGTTTGTTTGCAGAAGAAATTCCAGAAAACGTTATTGTAAAAGAAGAAAATTCCGCACTTCAAGCAGAAAAAATATTTGTCGAAAACGATTCTCCGCTCAATTTTTCATTTAAGGGTGATGGCTGGATCTATTTGGGTGAATTTGAGGCGGGACAACATTTGGTGTATAAATCAAAAACAGTTTCTGACGGAAACACACACTTTCTTTTGCTTGCAAAACAAGAGGGAGAAACAAAAATTCGTTTTTACAAAAAAGATGTAATCACAGGAACTTATATAGAAAATAATTTAACAGTTTTTGTCCTTCCAAAATCAAAAGAGGTCGCAAAAACCTTAAACGAATCTGAAACTGTTAGCCAAACAACAGAAAATTCAGAATCATCTGAAAAAAACTCGCCATCAAACACAGAAGAAAATTCTCTAAATGAATCTGATTCTAGTGCAGATAGCAATTTAGAATTAGCCAAAGAATCTATAACAGACGGCGATTACGCTAAGGCTCTCTCTTATTTAAATACTTTTTTAAGTGTAATTTCAGAAAACACAGACGAAGGGCTTTACTTAAAGGCACAAATTTTAGAAAGTCCTTCTGAAATTCGGAATATAAAGGAAGCAACACAAATCTACTACACACTCGTAGAGAACTATCCGCAAAGCAAATATTGGGAAAATGCACGAGAAAGATATATTTATCTGCAAAAATTTTACTTTGGATTACAGTAAGGTTGGAATAATTATGAAACGAACTTTGCAAATATGTTTACTGTTAGGAATTTTTAGTTTACTAAATACCGCTTGTGTAATTCGGGAATACGAAGGTTACGCACGTACAGTTACAGTTTCTGCAACAGGAAGCGTAAATCTTTCTCAAGATATGATTATCGCCGAATTAGCATTAGAATCACCTGCTAAAAGCGCGTCCGATGCCTATTTTGACTACAATCAAACACTTTCTGCAATACAACGCGCACTAGACGCAATGTCAATTCCTTCTGCAAATGTTTACACATACGGGTATACCGTAGCGCAAACTTCAGATGCGGAAAATCCATTTACTGCACAGGGGTATTTAGCAATAAGCCTTTCAAATCAGCAGCAAATATCGGTTGCAATTGATACCGCACTCGAAGCAGGAGCTAAACGCCTAAATGAAGTTACTTATTTGCACAATGGCACAGAAGAGGCCATAAAACAGGCTCGCATTTTAGCAATTCATAGGGCAGAAGAAAAAGCATTTACGCTTGCTTCAACAAGTGGCGCAACTCTTGGAAAACCATTAAAAATCTCAGAAGAGGCAATTTCTCTTCCTGAAGAAAATGGAGAAGACAAAGTTGATGTAACTGTTAGCGTTATGTATGCAATCAAGTAGGCTTGAAGTACAAAAAAAAATTGTGTATAGTAAATTTGTTACGGATAGGCTTTCCGAACAATTTTTGTAAATCAAAATAAGGAAATCTTTAAAAATACAAATGAGTGTTTTTGAATTTTTCCTAAAATCATTTTTTAAGGGAACTTATGTTAGACTATAAATTTATAAAGGACAATCTTGAAGCTGTAAAAGAAAATATCAAAAATCGCAATATGACCGCTGACGCAGATGAGGTCGTTCGCCTTTATGATGAAAAAACCGCACTTACAACGCAATTACAAAATTTGCAACAACAAAGAAATGCAAATGCTGCTTCGATGAAACAAAAACTAGAAGCAGACGTTCGCGCAAAACTTGTAGAAGAAGGAAAAAATCTAAAGGAAAAAATTGCTTCTGTTGAAAAAAGCTTAAATGAAACTGAAGAAAAATTAGATGAAGCCGCTAGAAAGATTCCAAATATGGCTCATCCTAAAACACCTATTGGAAAGCTCGATAGCGAAAATCTGGAAGTAAAGCGCGTTGGAACTCCGCGAGTTTTTGAATTCAAACCAAAAGACCACGTTCAGTTAGCCGAGACACTAGATTTAATCGATTTTGACCGAGGAACAAAAGTTTCTGGACCAAAATTCTACTATTTAAAAAATGAAGCTGTGTTTTTGGAGCAAGCTCTTATTATGTATGCCCTAAATATACTCAGAAAACACGGTTTTACATCTTATATTACACCAGATGTAGCGCGTCAAGAAGTTTTACAAGGAATTGGATTTAATCCGCGCGGAAACGAAAGCAATGTTTATTGTATAGAGGATGAAGGAACTTGCCTTGTCGCAACTGCCGAAATCACTTTGGGAGGCTACCATTCGGGAGAGATTTTGGACAAAAACGCTTTGCCGTTATTTTACTGCGGTCTTTCGCACTGTTTTAGACGAGAAGCTGGAGCCGCTGGACATTTTAGCAAAGGTCTTTACCGAGTACATCAATTTGATAAAGTTGAAATGTTTGTTTATTGCCTTCCAGAACAAAGCGATTCTATTCACGAAAAACTCCGCGAAATTGAAGAAGAAATTTTTACGGGACTAGGACTTCCATTCCGTGTAGTAGACACTTGTACAGGAGATTTAGGCGCACCCGCATATCGAAAATGGGATTTGGAAGCTTGGATGCCAGGACGTTCCGATGAAGAACATCCAAATGGAGATTGGGGAGAGGTAACATCAACTTCAAACTGCACAGATTATCAAGCCCGCAGATTAAACGTAAAATTTCACGATGATGACGGAAAAAACAAATACGTTCATATGTTAAACGGAACTGCCATTGCTGTAGGTCGCGCCATGCTTGCGATTTTTGAAAACTATCAAAATGCAGATGGTTCTATTACAATTCCAGAAGTTTTAGTTCCATATTGCGGATTTTCTGTTATTTCGCCAAAAGAAAAAGTGTCCCCAGTTTATCGCACAAAAAAATAGGCAGAGTTTATGACGGACAGGACAAATTACGCTAAATCGATTTTTATACTACTTGTCGTTTTGTGCTTTATTTCTGGAGCAGCAGTTTTAAAGTTGACAGCATCGTTTTTTGTTCCTGTTACCGTTGCAGTTTTGTTGGCATTTGTTTTTTTGCCATTGTGCGAATTTCTTTCAAAAATAAAAATTCCTTGGGTGATAAGCGTTTTACTTTCCATTGCGATAGCACTTGTTGTCCTTTATGTAGTTGGGAACTTATTGATAACAAGCATTTCTTCTATTTTAAAGGCATTTCCAAAATATGAATCGAGACTTACCTCATTATATCAAACATTTTGCCAACAATTTAAAATCGATTACGACGAAAATTCCTCGCTTTTAACAAATTTGTGGAATTCCCTAAATGTAAGAACCGCTATACAAAATATTGCTATAACTTTAAGTAGTTCTTTGGTCAACATCGTAAAACAATTGCTTGTAGTGGGACTTTTTATGGCGTTTTTACTCATTGAATTGCGGGACACTCAAGAAAAAATCGACCAAGCATTCACCGAAAAAAAAATAAGAGGCGCAATTAAGCAAATAACAAAAAAAATCAAAGGTGACGTAACTCATTATATTTCAATAAAATTCCTGATTTCACTTTTGACGGGACTTTTAGTTTATGCAAGTTGCGCAGTAATCAAAATGGATTTTCCTATAATTTGGGGATTTACGGCTTTTGTCCTTAATTTTATTCCGAGTTTTGGCTCGATTGTGTCTTGGGCACTTACAACCATTTTTGCCCTACTCCAATTTTATCCTAACTGGGGATATGTTTTGTTTATTGCAATCACAGTTTTGGCAATCAATATGATTTTGGGAAATATTGTTGAGCCACGCTGGGAGGGAGCGGATTTAGGACTTTCGCCATTTGTCATTCTTGTAAGCCTTTCATTTTGGGGCTGGATGTGGGGTTTTATTGGAATGATTTTAGCCGTGCCACTTATGGTAATTATAAAAATTGTTTGCGAAAACATCAATTTTTTGCGTCCTATAGCCGTTCTTTTAGGAAACAAAGTTAGTAAAACGCAAGAAGAATCTAGTTCCAAAGAAAATCCTCAAGAAAGCGTTCATCCTCTTTCTTAATATTGTAAAGATGAGCGACAAAATATTTTTTTTCGTTTAGGGAATAAATATTTTCAACATTAAAATTAACTGAAATTGACCTAAAAATACTCTTAAAATCTAATGGGATTTTTAAAGTCAGCGAAAATTCTGTGTTGCGCGGAAGCTGAATTTCTGTTTTGCCCAAAAACACCAACTTCTCTTTTTTCCAAAAAATAATTTCTAATAAAGCATTTTTTGTAAGTTCAGTTGATTTTTCTTTTAATGAAATTGTATTTTTTTTAAGAATATTTAAATCTTTTATAAAACAGTCTAACTCGATTTTTTCATTTTCAGTTTTAGAAAAGCTAATTTTTCCGAAAACCCAATTTTTTGTTTCTTCACTGTCAGATTTTACAGAAAAAATTTGTTCTGGTTTTAAGACAAACAGTTTTTCATTTTGCTTTTTAATTGAAGAAAAAAAATAAACGGGTAATTTTTTAAATTCAAAAGCTACACGGACTTTTTTTTCGCAAAAACTTGAAAAAAATTCATTCGGAAGAAAAATTTTAGAATCGGCAAAGTCAAAATTGCTTGAAATAATTTTAAATTGTTTTACAATAAAATCTTTTTCAAAAACGCTTATTTCAATCGGAACATTTTTACTTTTTAGATAATCGAAAACAAATTCTGTTTCCATCCGAGTTAGTGTTTGCGTTTTGTCTTCCATAAATTCTCCTAAAGAAAATCCAACTGCAAAATTTTCCAAACACCAGAATCCAATGTTGCCACAACAGAAACATCAATGGTCATTTGTTTGTAATAAAGCCGAACTGGGCAAAGAACAAAATTATTGTTTACAAAAGCGTCCCCAAAAATGTAAGATTGCAAAACTTCCCCACTTCCGACAAAAGATTCAATATCGGCTAAAAAAAATGCAAGCGTATACAAATTCGATTTTTCAATTAAATTCTCATTTGCCGCCCCAGTTTTTAACGAATCAAAAAAAACAACAAGTTGCTTTCGCAATTCCAATGGCATTTTCCCACTATCCAACTGCGAAAATCCGCTAAGAGTTGGGTATAATTTGGGATAAAGCGTTTCTGCCCCCGAAGCAAACACATTTTGCGGATTCGATTTTAATTTTTTGTCAAAACCTTCGGCATCTGCAATTTTTTCTGTAAGCCGATTAGGTTCAATTTCATCTGTCCAGCGAATGTGGCGCGAAAGTTCAAAAGCTTCAGTTCGCAAGGTGGATTCTGAATCATATTCGAGAACTACATCTGTAGAACAAGCTATAAATGAGAAAAGCGGAAAAGTTAAAACGAAAATAATTTTCCACAGGTAATTTTTTTGGGGTTTTTCGATTTTAAAAAAAAACTTTGCCACAAAACCTCTTTTTGAGAGTGCTACAAAATGCTCATCTGTAACACTTTTTAACATTTTATCATATTTTAAAGAAAAGATACAGTCCCCGCCCTTGTAAAAAATGCGTTGAATTGCTATTATAAAACTTAATCGGAATCAATTTCCGAAACTTTTCTGGCAATCTCTAAAAATTTCATTTTGAGGGGTGACTTTAAAAATACGATTTTTTTCAAGTTAACTTTCATTTTAAGGAAACTTTAAGAATTGAATTTTAAAAGTTTTCATTTCAGCGTACAATTCAAGGAAAAAAGATGGCTCTTACTTTAGCAGAAAAAATCATTCAAAATCACATTGTAGACAATTCAAAATTTACAAAAGGACTTCCTATCGAACGCGGAACAGACATTGCTCTTAAAATTGACCAAACGCTAACACAAGATGCAACTGGTACAATGGCATATTTGCAATTTGAAACGATTGGAGTTCCTCGCGTAAAAACAGAAGTTTCTGTTAGCTATGTTGACCACAATACACTTCAAACTGATTACAAAAATCAAGATGACCACAGATATCTGCAATCTGTAGCGGCAAAATACGGGCTTTATTTTTCGCGTCCGGGAAATGGTGTTTGTCACCAAGTTCACATAGAACGTTTTGGAAAACCAGGAAAAACTTTGCTCGGTTCAGATAGCCATACTCCGACGGGCGGTGGAATCGGAATGATTGCCATTGGCGCAGGTGGACTTGATGTTGCAGTTGCAATGGGCGGAGGTGCGTTCCATTTGGCAATGCCTAAAATCTTTGGGGTAAAACTTACAGGCAAATTGCAAAAAGGTGTAAGTGCAAAAGATATTATTTTGGAAGTGCTTAGAAGAGAAAGCGTAAAAGGCGGTGTTGGTGCGATTTATGAATATTTTGGAAGCGGAGTTGAAAGTTTAACCGTGCCTCAACGCGCAACTGTTACAAATATGGGTGCGGAATTGGGAGCGACAACTTCGATTTTCCCATCTGACCTTACAACAAAACGATTTTTAAAAAGCATGGGACGAGAATCGGATTGGACTGAATT
>CALCEK010000039.1 GCA_937900125.1 uncultured Treponema sp.
TATAGTCAATTTTTATCTATGATTTATCCCGCAAATCGAGCGGATGCGAGATTTGTCGGGAATGAAATTAGTTTGAAACGCAAAAGGGAAGCCCGAGGGCTTCCCTTTTGTCGTTATCATGACGGGTTAGTCAGCACCGCAGGTGTCTAACTAAGCCTTGTTCAAACGGCTTTCGAGATCATCCAAGATTTCGTTGAGCGTCGCTCGCAAGTCTCGCTCCGAGCCATTTTATAAGGTAAATGCTAAACAAACCTGCTGTCGCAGCTTTGTTTTTAACGCATTTCCTATTATAGGCATCTTTTGGAAGGTGTTTTCCGAACTTAGGATAGTGGTTGTCACTGTTAAATAGTAAAGCCCTGCATTTCTGCAGGGCTTGTCTTAATGAATGTTAGAAACAATCATTAAGCTTTATTCAAGCGTGCTTCAAGGTCGTGTCGCAGCCTTGCGGCTGCTTACCAAGTTTGCCTAACGGCAAACTTGCCACAACTAAGCCTTATTAAGTCTAGCTTCCAAATCATCCAAGATTTCGTTGAGTTCTTTTGGAAGATGCTTACCGAACTTAGGATAGTGGTTTTCACGAACATCCTTAACTTCTTTCTTCCATCCTTCAACATCAACTTTGAGGATTTCTGGGAGAGTTTCTTTGTAGTAGTCAGCAAGACCGTCTGTGTTCAAAGCACCATCTTTTGGCATAAGTCCGATTGGTGTGTCTACAGCATTGTCTACGCCGTTACAGCGGTCGAAAATCCATGCAAGAATGCGGCTGTTGTCACCGTAACCTGGCCACATGAATCCACCTGGAAGTTTGTCGTTATTTTCGTCCTTGCGGAACCAGTTAACGTAGAAAATCTTTGGAAGAAGATCTTTATCTTTTGCTGCGTTACCAACATCGATCCAGTGCTGGAAGTAGTCGCCCATGTTGTATCCACAGAATGGGAGGATAGCGAATGGGTCGCGGCGAATCTTACCAACATCTGCTGCGTTGATTGTAGAAGCTGCGGTAATCTCTGAACCAACGATAGAACCGAGGAATACACCGTGGTTCCAGTTTCTTGCCTGATGTACGAGCGGTACAGTTGACGGGCGGCGTCCACCGAAGAGGATTGCGCTGATAGGTACACCTTTTGGGTCTTCCCACTCTGGAGCAATACACGGACACTGCTTTGCAGGAGCTGTAAAGCGTGCGTTCGGGTGTGCCATTTCCTCGCCCTTTGGAGCTTTGTCTTTTGGCAATGCGTCGCGTGTCTGTCCCTTCCAGTCCACGAGTTTGCCAGTTGCAGGATAGCCGATGCCTTCCCACCACACATCTTTGTCTTCTGTGAGAGCACAGTTCGTGAAGATTGTGTTTGAAGAAGCAGAAACAAGAGCGTTCTTGTTGCTCTCTGCGCTCGTTCCCGGTGCAACACCGAAGAAGCCAGCTTCTGGGTTAATCGCATACAATCGACCATCTTCGCCAAATTTCATCCAAGCGATGTCATCGCCAACAGTTTCAACTTTCCAGCCAGGAACTGTTGGAATAAGCATAGCAAGATTTGTTTTTCCACATGCTGAGGGGAACGCGCCAGTAACATATTTTACTTCGCCTTCTGGATTTGTCAATTTTAAGATGAGCATGTGTTCGGCAAGCCAGCCTTCATCACGAGCAAGAACAGAAGCAATGCGGAGCGCAAAACATTTTTTGCCCAAAAGTGCATTTCCGCCGTAACCAGAACCATAAGACCAAATAAGGCGTTCTTCTGGGAATTGAGTAATGTATTTGTGCTCAACATCTGCACATGGCCAAATACCATTATCTTTTTCGCCATTATTGAGCGGTTTTCCAACTGAGTGCAAACAAGGTACAAATTCGCCATCAGTTCCAAGATAATCCCAAACTTTTTCGCCAGCACGAGTCATAATGTCCATATTCAAAACAACGTATTCTGAATCTGTCAATTCAATTCCGTACTTTGCAATTGGAGAACCCAATGGTCCCATGCAGAACGGAATAATATACATTGTTCTACCGTGCATACAACCTTTATAAAGACCTTTCATTGTTGCTTTGAGTTCAACAGGGTCAATCCAGTTGTTTGTTGGACCTGCATCGTCCTTTTTTACAGAAGAAATGAATGTGCGAGATTCAACACGAGCTACATCAGATGGAAGTGAGCGGAATAAAAAGCTGTTTTCCTTTTTAGCAAGTGGAGTGGCAAATCCCGCTTCAACGCATTTTTGCATCAAACGGTCATACTCTTCTTTTGAACCATCACACAAAACAACTGAATCAGGTTCACACATTTTAATACATTCTTCAACCCATGCCAAAATTTTTGCATGTTTAATGCTTTTGTAGTCCATCAACTACTCCTTTGGTGGGAAGTGAGGAGAAACAGGCAGTTTTACAACGTACTGGAGCTGTTTTCACCATTGCAGGCAAGCCCGCGCTATTCAATTCCCTTCAAATACAATATACCTTAATTTGTAAGCTTTTTCAACTGTTGAAAGTCTAAAACCGCTATTTTAAAATAAAAAAGCACCCTCAAAAGAGAGTGCTTTTATTTTTGAAAAATTAGAATGCAACTCTAAGGCTAGTTTGTGCGCCGAGTACATTTGAAACAAAGGTGTAACTTGCACCAAAGGTCAAATCAATCGGTCCCATATCCAAGGCAAAACCACCATAAATTTGCGGTCTGATTCTTTCGAACATTCCATAAGATACGGTGTTGCTAAATCCACTCGGAAGGAATGCCGCTATCAAAGCTTGTGTTGCCGCCGCTTGAGCGTCATCAGTTGATGAAGATGAAGAAGAAAGCATTTTGCTCCAATCAATATTGATTCCCCAGTCAACATCGCCAAATGTAAACAAAGCACGTGCGCCTACATAAGGTACAAAAATCAAAAGTTTTGCAGAAGCCTGTGCGCCAACAGAAACTGTATTGATGTTTGCGTCAAGGCCCGCTCCAATTCCGCCAAGGGTTTCAGAATCAAGATTCATTTTTAAAGTGGTATGGTAAAATCCGCCAGTTGCAGAAACTGTAAAGCCCAATGGCAAATCCTTTAAGAGTGCGTAACGAACATCTCCACCTAAAGACCAATAGCTAAGATTAAATCCCGCGTCAGAAATTGTGCTACCAAACCAATCTGTGTTTAAAACTGTTGCGGTAACACCAACATCAAATGGAAGAATAATTCCGCCTAGGCGAATGTCTGCGGTAATTGTTGGAAGCGGAATTTTTTGGTACTTGTAAAGAAGTGCGCCAACAGAAGTTTCTTTTAGGGCATCGGTAATGCTTTCGCTTGAACTGCTTTCTGAACCTGTTTGGCTTTGAGCATCGCTCATCAACTCCGAAACGCTATCAATTGCATTTAAAAGCGGAGAAACATTTAGCGTTGTTAGTCCCAAGTTAAAAAGACCAATGCCAAGATGCGGTCCTGGAATAAGTTGACCTATATATGCGTGTGCATATTGATGTTGCCCAACTTGACCTGCCGAAAGGGTATCAAACAAATAGTCTGCCATAGAATTCATTGTGTTGTTTACAGTGTCGCTAACATCTTTGAAAGAAAATGAACTGTTGCTGTTTTCACTGCTAAACTGTTCAACGGCTTTTTTAATCTCTGGCTCTGCTTCTTCAAATTGTTCTTTTGTAATGTTATTTTCTTCGATGGCTTCTTGGATTTTATCCTTATTTTGTTCAACTAGCTCTGCGATAGTTTCATCTTTAATATCGATGCTTATTTCTGCTCCATCGCTTGAAGTAAAAGTGAATGTTTCTGCTATTGCGGAAAAGGCAAAAACCGAACTTACCGCTACAAATGTAAGTTTTTTCAAAAGTTTCATAAACACCTCCTTGTGTTATGCGAGTTTTATTTTTACAAAAACAACCTAATTATATTTTAAAGCAGATTTTTATCTTGTCAAGCGCAAAATATAAAACTTCTACTTGTTACAAAAACTTCTACTTGTTATAAGGGCTTTTTTTTCTTACAATAAAAGAATGAAACGTGATGAATTTGTATTTTGCCCTTATTGTGGCTCTAAGCGGATAAAAACTTTTAAAAAAGATATACATTCGCGCAAATGGCTTTGTGAGGAATGTGGTTTTGACCTTTACAATAATATTGCTGCGGCTGTTGGACTTGTTATTCAAAATGAAAATGGAGAAATTTTATTTGAAAGACGAGCAAAAGAACCTAGAAAGGGCTTTTTGGCTTTTCCTGGAGGTTTTTGTGATTCTGATGAAAGCGGAGAAGAAGCCGCAAAACGTGAATGTTTAGAAGAAACAGGCGTTTTGCCACAAGAAGTTAGGTATTTGTGTTCTTTTCCAAACACTTATGAATATAAGGAAATCCTTTATAAAACCTGCGATATGTTCTTTTTAGCTTCTTTACCAAAAAATGCACAACTTTTAGCCCAAAAAGGAGAAGTAGATTCTTTTGAATGGATAGCTGTAAAAGATGAAGAAACTATAGAAAGCATTCCGCTTGCTTTTGAGTCTGCAAAACGAACTCTTAAACGTTTTTTGCAAGTTAAAAATGGAGAATAAATGAAAGCAGAACTTATTGTTTGTCTTGCTGGATTATTTTTATATCTTTGTGTACTTGTTTTTGGCTTTGTAAAAGTAAAAAAGGCAAGTAAAAACACCAAATTAAAAGTTCCTGAACGCTTTTTTTCTATTGCAGTTCTTTCTTTTTTAGTTGAGATACTTCCATATATTATTCCTTTTAGTATTTTTGTAGAAGGAGTATTTTGTTTGTGTGGTGTTTTAGCTCTTTTTATAGCATTTAAAGACTGGTTAGAAACTATAGAAATTAAAAAGTAATTTATAGAATTTGTTTTTTTATCTATAGAATTAAATTTTTATGTTGCAGAATTTAATTCTATAGCTACTTAATTAAATTTTTACGCATAAGATTTTAAAAAGATTGTTGTAGATTTATAATTGTATTCTTTCAAACTGTAAAAATATGTCTAAAAAGAAAAATGATGACGGCGAAATTAGTCAAGATGAAATAGACGCTCTTTTGAGTGGTTCAGATTTTGATGTTAGCGATTCTTTTGAAATTATCGATTCTGCTTCTGGCGATTTTAAGTCTTGCGAACCGAAATCTGCCACTTCTGATTCTGCCGACTCCAAGGCTGCGGTTCCTACCGACCCTGAAAAAGAGTTCAAATTGAAAGAAGAACGCTACAAAAAATACAGGAAAAAACATCCTATTTCAAGAGATGAAGTTTTGTCGCAAGATGAAATTGATCAGTTGCTTAATGCAATTTCAAATGGTTCAGATGATGATGACGATTTTAATGATGACGATGGCAAAGAGGAAAGACGAACTAGACGAATAAAAATTTATGATTTTAAGCGCCCCGACAGATTTTCAAAAGAACAGATTCATCGAGTTTGCTATATTTTTGAATGTGTTTGTCGAGAAATGACAACATATTTTAGTGAAAAACTACGCTCTTTATGTCATTTTTATGTGGCAAGTGTCGATCAAATTACCTATGAAGAATTTCTTCGTTCTATTCCAACACCAACGACTTTAGCTTCAGCAAAATGGGAAGATGAATGTGCGGTCTTAGAAATAGACCCTTGTCTTACGTTTAAATTTTTGTATTCGCTTTATAGTGATAAAATTGAAAAAATAGAAGCTCATCTTTTAGAAACTGACCTTAAAGAAGAACAAATTTGTGATGTTATGGATACAATCAAAGGAGAATTTGGCTGTACAAGAATAAATCGAGATTTAGAGAGTGGCGAACTGTTTTTTATGAAAAATATGGTCGCTCGACCAATTTACAAGATGATTACTGAGCAATTTAATGATTGGCAAGGAAAAGTCGTTTTTTATAATATTTCTGCAAAGGACGAAAAACTTGCTTCAGAGCCTATAAAAAGACCTACAAAAATTAGGATGGAGACGAATCCACAGTTTGCACAAGTAACAGCCCCAAATGAAATGGTTCTTTTGGTAACTATTGAGGGAAAAATACAAGACGAGGAAGGAATGATAAATGTTTGGTTCCCTTATCCAT
>CALCEK010000040.1 GCA_937900125.1 uncultured Treponema sp.
ATTTGTATAGTACAAAATTGTGCGGCTGCTTTTGACCGCGTGGGGCTTCCAGAAGGACGATATTTTTTAGCACATGCGGCACTTTACCTTGCAACTGCGCCAAAAAGCAACAGTTCTATGGCATTTTTTGACGCACTTAGCGCAGTAGAAAAAGAAGATGCAGAGGTTCCAAATCACCTAAAAGACGCAAGTCGCGATGCGGAAGGCTTTGGGCATGGAGCGGGCTACCTTTATCCGCACGCATATCGCGACCATTGGGTTAGTCAACAATATTTGCCCGATGCACTTGTTGGTCGAGTTTTTTATACGCCAACAACTCAAGGTTACGAAAAACAAATTCGCGAAGACGTTCTAACACGGCGCGAAACGCAAATTGCAGCTCTTTTGGAACAAGATTTAGATGAAAATAATCTTAAATCGCCAGAATCTTTGGAATCAAGGCTTGGTTCTTGGTGGAAAAAATCTGGGCATTTTAACGGCTTTTCTAAAACGGAAGAAAATTTAACATTTAGCCCAGAAGATTCCAACAAAAACTATACACTTGACAAGGCAGAACAAGCATGGAAAAAACGCTTAAGTTCAAATCGTGCTGATTTTTTGTCGGAAATTAGGGACGCTATGGAAAAAGCTGCGGAATTAAAACGTCATCACCGCTGTCTTGTATGGAATGCGGACGATGTTTTGCTGATTTTTGACATTTTGCGAAAAATCCCCGAAGGTCTTATGTGCGGAGTTTGCCGAAGCAAAAACGGAAAACTTCTTTTAGAACAATATGCGCAAACTTTGCAAGAAATCGATAAGCCGTTATTGAGCATTTTGCAAAAAGATGGAAATGCTTTTTTAAATGGCGAGTTTAGAAAACAAGCCGAAAGTTTTGGTGACATTGAGTTTGACCGAATTTTTGTGCGCGATTCTATTGCAAGTCTTAAGGATATACAAGCATTTTTTTCTTGTTTACAAAACGCTTGGAACGGAAAGGAAAATCCAAATCGGGACATTGCTTTTTCTGAAAATGACGAGTTGCAAAAAGATGAAAAGCCGATTTTTGATTCTAACGCCGTTGTGATTTTATCTCAGCGCATTCCAAAACGGGCGCAGCATATTTCTGAGTTTATTAAGGACGAAAATTCTGAAATTTATCTTAAAATGGAAAAAGCAGAATCTGAGTTTTATGGTGATACAAAAAATCCTCTTTTTGCATGGGATTCTCAAACAATACAAGAGGCAGCAAAGCCGTATGGCATTTTTGTAACAAAAATTGATGAAAACTTTTTTGAAAACCGAATGATTTCTGAAAATGAGCTTAAAAAATGGTTTGACAAAGAAAATTCAGAGTATGCAAAAAAAATTCTTTCTTTTCTCACAGAAGAAGAACTTTCAAAAGTAATAAAAACCCTCCAAAAAAAAGCAGAAAAAGGAACGTTCAAGTGGAAAACGAGCATTTCTTTTTTTCACATTCAAAAACAACCCTTGCAGGATTAGAAAATAGCGCATATAATAGATTTGTTCGGGTTTAATTTCTGAACGCTTTAGGTTAGTTTCCACTGGAAACATTTATAGGAGTCAAAAATGAATTTTATTTTTTTAGGTCCACCAGGAGCTGGCAAGGGAACTTTGGCAGGTCAAGTTGCTGAAGAATACAAAATTCCGCACATTTCTACTGGAGACATTTTCCGTGCAGCAATTAAAAACCAAACCCCGCTTGGTGTAAAAGTAAAAGCCATTATCGATGCGGGCGGATTGGTTAGCGATGACATTACGTGCGAACTTGTTGAAGACCGCCTAAAAGCCGATGACTGCAAAAATGGTTTTATTCTTGACGGTTTTCCGCGAACAATTCCGCAAGCAGAAGCTCTTGAGAAAATAAGAACTGATATTCAGGTTGTAAATTTTGGAGTTAACAACGATTTAATTGTCGCAAGGCTTTCAAACAGGCGCGTTTGTAAAAGTTGCGGAGCAAATTATAATGTAAAATTCCTTCCGCCAAAGGTTTCTGGCATTTGCGACAAATGTGGTGGAGAACTTTTTACCCGCGATGACGACAAATTGGAATCTATTACAAATCGCTTGGAAGTTTACCGCAAACAAACAGAACCTCTTATTGATTTTTATCGCAATCTAAACAAAATCACAGACATTGATTCTGCACGTGACAGTTCCCTTGTTTTACAAGACTTTAAAAAATTATTTCCACTCGCCTAGCTAGATTTTTGAAAACTCTAAAGTTGAACTTTTTAGGGTTTCTCTTTTTTTGCAAAAAGTGCCCCTAGCAAAATGTTAGGGGTACTTTGCTTTTTTTTGCTTTTATGATAAAATAGGATTATGGAAAACCTTGAAACTGAATTTTCTGTAAATCAAAAGGTCGTTTACCCCAGTCAGGGTGTAGGTACAATCACTGAAATATTTGAAAAAAAAATTGATGATGTTGTAGTTCCGTATTACAAAATTTATCTGGACGTTTCAGATATGTTTGTTATGGTTCCAATCGACAAAGCTAGTAGCAAGTTGGGCATTCGTTCAATCGTTTCCGCAGAAGAAGCTCAAAATGCGCTTGATATGATAAATGAAAATTTCGACCCGCCAACATCGGATTGGAAATTGCGTTATGCGCAAAATTTGGAGCTTTTAAAAAAAGGTACAATTGAAGATATTGCGGCGATTGTGCGCAGTTTGTATCACAGGTCTAAAATTAAGGAATTGCCGATTCTTGAACGAAAACTCTACGACAATGCAAAACGCCTTTTAGAAGATGAAATTGCCGAAGCATTGGGAAAAACCGCTAAAGAAGTGGAAGAATTGCTTCACGAAAAATTAGAACCGCTCGGTCCAAAAATTGAAAAAAAATCTGATTTTGTTGATGACGATGCCGATGACGACGATGACTTTGCAGATGAACTTGCAGACGACAAAGATTCGGATAACGATGACGACGATGATGATGAAGATGACGATATAGATGATGGAGATTGAATCTGCAATTCTTGTATTACTAGCAGCTGGTTCTTCAACACGAATGGGCGGTGGTACAAAAAAAGAATACAGAGCCTTAGAAACGGGAACTGTACTTTCCACCGTGCTAAAAAATTTTTTGCAAGCGGCTAATTTTTCTTCAATCGTAATTGTAATTCCCGAAGGTCAAACAGAAGAGGCTTTTAATGCTCTAAAAGCGGAAAAAAGTTTTGTCTTTGACGAAAAAAAAATTGTTTTGTTCCACCAGGG